>NZ_SMMB01000910.1 GCF_009711365.1 Xanthovirga aplysinae
AGTCTATAAAATTAAGAAAAGAATTTCCCCTGGATTAGGATTAGGCCTTCATTTATTAAAAAAAGAAAAACAAAAAATTAAACTTCATACTTTTTTGGCAAATGATGTGACCGAATTTGAAAGCAGAGAAGGTTATCGAACTTCCAGGATAAACTCAATCGTTTTAGGGGAGCACGCTCTTATCCCTGATAGGTTGAGCCTAAAATACGACTTGTTTTATTTCCAGTCCCTAGAAGAAAAAGAGAATTATTCATGGAGGGTCAATTCCACTTTAGACTTCAGACTTATCAAAAAATTGTCTTTGACGGCAAATTTCGATTATCTATATGAAAATATAGGGGATCCGGCCTTTGAAAATGGAAATTTATTTTTGACTTATGGGATTGCCTTTGGCAATTAAATTTAAAACCGATTAGCAAACTAAATAATCCAACATCATCATGAAACATCCAAAAATAGTGGACAAAAAACCCATGGCGGTTGAACTGAAAAAAGGAGAAGAGCAATACTGGTGTAGCTGTGGAGAATCAAAAGGGCAACCTTATTGTGACGGCTCGCATAGAACTACCTCATTTAAACCTTTAGCCTTTAAGGCAGAGGAAACAGGTACTGCTCATCTTTGTATGTGTAAACAATCTAAAAACCCACCATATTGTGATGGTTCCCATGCGCATATTAACGAAGAGAATGGCAAAAAAAATGACATTCCGGCTTCTTCTCCTAGTGTTGGATCTACGGTTGAGGAGCCTACTCTGGCTTATATTAAAGCACTGGCAAAGGACGGTTTAACAAAGTTTGGCCATCACGGAGAAATGGGGGCAATGGGAGTACCAATTCCTGAGCTACCCCAATGGAATGACATTCAAATGCTAACAGCCCAATTGGCTGTAAAACCTTTAATGGAAGATGTTGAGGTTAAATCTGAATTAATTATTGGACCAAGGGCAAAAAAACCATTAAAATTGGATATTCCTTTGTTTGTCTCTGATATGAGTTATGGGGCCCTATCCGAAGAGGCCAAGTTAGCCTTGGCCCATGGTGCCGAAATGGCTGGGACTGGCATTTGTTCAGGAGAAGGAGGTATGCTAGAGGAAGAACAACAGGCTAATGGTAAGTACTTCTATGAATTGGCATCTGCCAAATTCGGATTCGATTGGGACAAATTGAAAAATGTACAAGCCTTTCATTTTAAAGGAGGACAAGGGGCCAAAACAGGAACCGGAGGGCACCTTCAGGGAAATAAGGTAGTTGGGAAAATCGCTGAAGTGAGAAAATTAGCCGAAGGAACGCATGCTGTTTCTCCTCCTACGTTTTCAGATTTAAATACTCCTGAGGATTTTAAAGCATTTGCCGATAAGGTAAGAGAGGTTACAGGCGGAATACCGATTGGGTTTAAACTTTCAGCCAATCATATCGAAGAAGATATTCAGTTTGCCCTTGACGCTAGTGCCGATTATATTATCCTCGATGGAAGAGGAGGTGGAACTGGTGCTGCACCACTATTATTTAGAAACAACATATCTGTACCCACCATACCTGCTTTAGCAAGAGCAAGAAAATATTTGGATAAGGTAAATAGAAAGGATGTTACTTTAATAATTACCGGGGGAATTCGGGTTCCTGAAGATTTCATTAAAGCATTAGCTCTGGGAGCAGATGGCATTGCCCTGGCAAACTCAGCTCTACAAGCTGTTGGATGTGTAGCGGCAAGAATGTGTAATACCAATAATTGCCCAGCCGGAATTGCTACTCAAAAGCCCGGTTTAAGAAAGAAGATTAATATTGAGCAATCCGCAAATCAGTTGAATAATTTCCTAACCTCCTCGACAGATTTAATGAAAGTAATGGCAAGAGCCTGTGGATACAACCATCTTAATCAGTTTAATTTAAATGATCTGACCACATGGAAAAAAGAAATGGCCGAATTAACTGGAATTAGGTATGGTGGGGTGACAGTCTGATAATTAATCATCCACCAAAAAACTTTGGTTTTTGGTGGATTTAATTTTTGAATAGTAAGCTATTTGTCTTAAATCATTAATAAGGGGAGATCCTTTTAGAATTATTTTAATCAGCCTATTTCAGAAAAAAGGTGTGATAATAAGAGACCATACTTGCTAATTTACGTACATTAAAAGGGATTTTATTAAATACCTTTTACCTGAATAAAAAGGAGGAGTTTCTCTTTGGTAATCATTTTTACTAGGGTCCTCAATTTGTTGTACGAAAATCAAACCAATAAACTAAATAAATGAAAGCATCTGATCTGTTTGTAAAGGCCCTGGAGAATGAAGGGGTAGAATACATCTTCGGAATCCCGGGTGAAGAAAACCTGGATTTCCTGAATTCATTAGAGCACTCAAAAATAAAGCTGGTACTTACTCGACATGAACAGGGAGCTGGTTTTATGGCGGCTACCTATGGCCGATTAACGGGAAAACCTGGGGTTTGCCTTTCTACCTTGGGTCCTGGGGCTACTAACCTGATTACTCCAGCAGCCTATGCCCAATTAGGAGGCATGCCTATGTTAATGATTACAGGCCAGAAACCGATAAAAAAGAGTAAACAGGGACGATTTCAAATTGTCGATGTAGTGGACATGATGCGTCCTATTACCAAATACACCAAGCAGATTGTAAATGGAAATAACATTCCCTCTGTTGTCAGAGAAGCTTTTCGTTTAGCTATGGAAGAACGGCCGGGTGCTGTTCATATTGAACTACCCGAAGACATTGCAGCAGAAGAAGCTGAAGACAAGGTGTTTGAAGTGGTGGGAAGTCGAAGACCTGATGCAGATCAAGGGGTAATAGACCAAGCGGCTAAGATGATAGAAGCGGCTAAACGCCCCCTACTTTTAATAGGTGCTGGGGCCAATCGGAAACGTACCAGTGAAGCCCTTAAAGAACTTGTCGACAAAACCGGGATCTACTTTTTTAACACCCAAATGGGCAAAGGAGTAATCGATGAACGCCATCCCAAATATCTGGGAACAGCCGCCTTATCAGCAAATGATTTCTTGCATTGTGCTATTCGAGAAGCCGATTTGATCATTAATGTAGGTCATGATGTAATTGAAAAGCCTCCTTTCTTTATGGAAGAAGGAAAGACTAAAGTGATCCATGTTAATTTCTTCCCTGCTGAAGTAGATGAGGTGTATTTTCCCCAACTAAATGTAGTAGGAGATATTGCAGCTTCTGTGAAACAATTAGCTTCCAAGATCACTAACACAAGCAATTGGGAAACCACTTATTTTGAGGAAATAAAGAAAGATGTGGAAGCTCATTTGAGTAAGTACTTTGAGGATCAGCGCTTTCCTACCTTACCTCAAAGATTGGTTTCTATTCTAAGGAATACTCTGGAGGATGATAGTATTGTAACATTGGATAATGGTGTATACAAAATTTGGTTTGCTCGAAATTATAAGGCATATCAACCCAATACCTTATTGTTAGATAATGCCCTGGCCACTATGGGAGCCGGATTACCTTCTGCCATGTTAGCCAAATTGATTCATCCGGATAAAAAAGTGGTGGCTGTTTGTGGAGACGGAGGTTTTATGATGAACTCTCAGGAATTGGAAACTGCTGTTCGATTAAGCCTAAACCTTGTAGTAATCATACTCAATGACAGTGCTTACGGCATGATCAAGTGGAAGCAGGAAGGGATGGGCTTTGATAATTTTGGTCTGGATTATCATAACCCCAACTTTGTGCAGTATGCAGAAAGTTATGGTGCAATAGGTCATCGGCCATCTAATGATGAGGAACTAAGAGAGATACTTAATAAAGCTCTAAATACCGAAGGAGTACACCTGATTGATCTTCCGGTAGATTATTCTCTCAATCACCCTATTTTGAATGTCCTCTTAGAAAAGGAAACCGGAAAGTTATAAATCAATTTATAAAGCATAAATCATCATGTTAAAAGTTTTTAATCCTGCAGATCAAAGTCTCATTAAAGAACTTCCTTTTGTTGGTAAGGCGGAAGTAGACGCAGCTCTAAATACAGCTTATGCCTTGTTTCAGGACCAATCTAAATGGTTGCCTCCTCACCAGCGAATAGAAATCCTTGAACGCACCGCAAAGATAATGGAAGGACGTGTGGAAGAGCTAACCCAAACGGCGGCAAGGGAAGGAGGAAAACCCTATGTGGACTCTAAGGTAGAAGTATTGCGGGCTATTAACGGCGTGAAGATAGCCATTGAACATATCCCTCAATTAAAGGGGGAACAAATTCCTATGGGGCTGACGCTATCATCGGACAATAGAATTGCCTATACATTTAGGGAACCTATTGGGGTAGTGGCAGCTGTCAGTGCTTTCAACCATCCTTTAAATCTCATTATCCATCAAACGGTAACCGCCATAGCGGCCGGTTGTCCCGTGATTGTAAAACCTGCTGAAACCACTCCACTATCTTGTTTGGCTTTTGTCGATATTCTGAAGGAAGCTGGATTACCCGAAGATTGGTGCCAGGCTGTTATTTGTGAGGTGGAAGCAGCTGAACATTTGGTAACAGACCCTAGGGTAAATTACTTTACTTTTATTGGGTCTGCCAAAGTAGGTTGGTATTTACGCTCTAAGCTTTCTCCTGGAACACGCTGTGCCCTGGAACATGGAGGTGCAGCTCCGGTATTGGTAGAAAAAGATGCGGACATAGAAGACATGCTGCCTGCCTTACTAAAAGGTGGGTTTTATCATGCTGGACAGGTTTGTGTTTCGGTTCAAAGGGTTTTTATCCATGAAGACATTTGCGAAGAGGTTGCCCATAGGTTTGCTGAAATGGCAAAAAAACTGGTTGTTGGTGATCAATTGGATGAAAAAACTGAAGTAGGGCCACTCATTTTACCTAGGGAGGTTGATAGGGTGGAAGCCTGGGTGAATGAGGCTGTTGAAGGGGGAGCCAAGGTGTTATGCGGAGGAAATCGAATTTCAGAAAGCTTTTATGAGCCTACCGTATTACTTAACCCTCCTGCAGATGCCAAGGTTTCAACACTAGAAATCTTCGGCCCGGTAGTTTGTATTTATTCTTACTCCGATCGAGAAGAAGCCATAAAAAGAGCAAATGAACTTGATGTACACTTCCAGGCAGCAGTTTACACTAAGAATCTGGACCTGGCCATGGATGCCGTAAAAAAATTAAATGCTAATGGTGTAATGGTTAATGATCACACAGCCTTCCGTGTAGACTGGATGCCTTTTGGTGGAAGGGATACTTCCGGTATTGGAATGGGCGGAATTCAATATACTATGCACGAAATGACCCGAGAGAAGTTGTTTGTTATAAAAAGTAAGGTATTATAAAAGGAAAAGTTATTTTTTAGAAAGTTTGAGTTAAAAAATTAATGTGCTTTT
>NZ_SMMB01001193.1 GCF_009711365.1 Xanthovirga aplysinae
TGTAATGGGATTTAGGGTTTTCGTTTACCTTATTGAATCCAAGATGTAGTAATTGTTTGTGAACAATTGCATGAATGAAAAAGCGTTAAATTTTTTAAGAATTTAGATTGCGACTAATTTTTGGTTAAAACTAGCATAAATATGTTAACCGAAGCTATCAAAGCCACAGCTGATCAATTAGGCTATATTAGTGTACCGGAAAAAGAAAATATCAATTTTGCCGAGGAAATAGTAAAATTGAAAAAAGAAAAAAATGCCGTTTTATTGGCGCATTACTATCAGGAACCCGCTATTCAGGATATTGCTGATTTTGTGGGAGATAGTTTGGCCCTCTCTCAAAAGGCTGCCCAAGTGGATGCCGATATTATCCTGTTTGCTGGAGTGCATTTTATGGCTGAAACTGCCAAAATCATTAATCCAAAAAAGAAGGTAATCCTGCCTGATTTTAATGCCGGCTGTTCGTTGGCAGAGGCTGCTCCTGCTAAAGAATTCAAAGAATTTGTAGAGGCTCATCCTGATCATACGGTAATTACCTATATTAATTCTTCTGCGGAGGTTAAAGCCTATACAGATATTACAGTCACTTCTTCAAATGCCTTAAAAATTGTGAATAGCCTTCCTAAGGAAGAAAAAATTATTTTCGCTCCTGATCGTAATTTGGGAAGATATATCATGAAGGAGACAGGAAGGGACATGTTGTTGTGGGATGGTGCCTGTGTAGTTCATGAGGCCTTTTCTATGAATAAATTGCTCGAATTGCATAAAGAGTATCCTCAAGCACAAATTATTGCTCACCCTGAATCGGAAATGCATTTATTGCAGACGGCTTCTTTTGTGGGCTCCACCGCTGCCTTGTTAAAGCATGTGAAAGAAGATAAATCCGATCAGTACATTGTAGCAACAGAAGCAGGAATCTTGCATAAAATGAAGCAGGCAGTACCGGGAAAAACCTTAATTCCTGCACCCTCAAAGGAAGATAATACTTGTGCCTGTAGCGAATGTGCCTTTATGAAGATGAATACTATGCAGAAGGTATATAATTGTTTGAAGTATGAATATCCTGAAGTGCAAGTAACGGAAGAGATTCGAATAAAGGCAGCCAAAGCCATTCAAAAGATGTTTGATTTGTCCTGATGAAATTTTGAGGATTCCCTTCTTACCTTGTTCATTGTTGGTGATGATATTAGGAGCAGGTCTAAAAATTTTCCTTTAAAATGAAAAAATTAGATTGGCTCTTATTGAAATACTTTTTTATAACCCTTATTGCTGTCCGAGATGAAGAAAGTTGACTTCTTAGTGGTCGGTTCTGGAATTGCTGGTCTGAGTTATGCATTGAAATTATGTGAACACTTTGAAAGCAAAAAGCGAGATGTAAATATTTGTATCTTGACCAAAGCTGAACAGTTTGAAAGCAATACCCAATATGCTCAGGGAGGAATAGCAGCTGTTATTGATAAAGAAGATTCCTACCAGCAGCACATTGA
This sequence comes from Xanthovirga aplysinae, assembly GCF_009711365.1. GTDB lineage: Bacteria > Bacteroidota > Bacteroidia > Cytophagales > Cyclobacteriaceae > Xanthovirga > Xanthovirga aplysinae. The sequence goes on from NZ_SMMB01001193.1 coordinate 1,485, forward strand.
GGACACATTAGTTGCAGGTGCGTTTTTGAATGATGAGGAAGTAGTTCGAATGGTGGTCGAAGAAGGGCCAGATCGAATTAATGAACTGATACGTTGGGGAGCTAACTTTGACAAAGGAAAAGATGGCCAATACGACCTGGCAAAAGAAGGAGGACATTCTGATCACCGGATTTTACATCATAAAGATATCACAGGAAAGGAAATTCAGCGAGCTTTACTGGAGAAGGTCCAGAAAAGGAAAAATGTTGAATTATTAAATCATCTTTTTGCAATTGATCTAATTACCCAACATCATTTAGGAGAAAAAGTAACTAGGAACAGGGCCGATAAGCAATGTTTTGGGATTTACGCCTTAAATAAAATCAGTGGAGAGGTTGAAACTATTCTAGCCAAGGTAACTCTGTTGGCAACAGGTGGGGTAGGGCAGGTTTACCGGACCACCACAAACCCTTCTGTTGCTACCGGAGATGGAATTGCAATGACTTATCGGGCAAAAGGAGAAGTAAAGGGAATGGAATTTGTGCAATTTCATCCTACCGCATTTTATAATCCTACCCAAAAGGGGCATGCATTTTTAATAACAGAGGCTTTAAGAGGAGCGGGAGCTATTCTAAGGAATCATAAGGGAGAAAATTTCATGAAAAAGTATGATTCCCGTGGTTCTTTAGCACCAAGAGATATCGTGGCTCGTGCCATAGATGCTGAAATGAAAAAAGGAGGACAGGAACACCTTTGGTTAGATGCCTCTGATATTTCTCAGGACGAGTTGAACAATCATTTCCCTTCCATATTTCAAAAATGCCTTGAATATGGGGTAGACATTACCAAAGATTGGATACCTGTGGCCCCAGCTGCTCATTACATGTGTGGGGGTATTGAGGTGGACAAAAAAGGAAGAACTACCATTCATAATTTATTGGCAAGTGGAGAATGTACATATACCGGATTACATGGAGCCAATCGTTTAGCTTCTAATTCTTTGTTAGAAGCAGCTGTTTATGCCCATGAATCTTGTCAAACTGCTATTCAATTGTTTGATCATACGGATTTTCAAATCGGAGTTCCGCAGTGGAATAAAGAGGGAACAACAGTAGCAGAGGAAATGGTATTAATCTCTCAAAGTAGGAGTGATTTGCAGGCCGTAATGAGTAATTATGTAGGTATTGTTCGTTCTGATGAACGGTTGAATAGAGCTTTTGCACGTACCGCCCTTATTTTTGAGGAAACGGAGGCCCTTTACCGAAAGACAAGTCTTTCTCTCCCTCTTTGTGAGCTTCGAAATTTAATTAATATCACATATCTTATTATTTCTGCTGCCAAAGAACGAAAAGAGAATGTTGGTTTACATTTTTCCATCGATAATGAGGTATTAGAAACCTCCAGCTAATTTCATTAATAATCTCAATTTCTACTTTAAAAATTGTAAGGGAAATAGTTCTGGACTGTCTTTGTGTGGAGTTAAAATCCTTGAATTATCATATCTTATGGACGGAAGAACTTTGAGACGCAAATAATACGCCTCTACCATTCATTATTTAATATTAATTGTTTATTCTTTTTTAAAATTACTCCAACTCATCTAAAGTTGTATTAATGTCTGTTTCGGTTTTCTTCAATTTGGCTTTACATTTTTTTAAAAGCGAAAGTGCTTCTTTTACCATTCCTGAAAGCTCATCTACATTTGGTTCCCCATTTTCAATTTTTTCAACTATGCCTTCAATTTTTTCTATGGCTTCCTTATAATTAAATTTTTGTTTGCTCATAAGTTTTTAAAAAATGTTATGATTGGGCCATTAATCATTTATAGCCTTCTCTGCTTCCTTTACAATACTTTTTATTAATTGTATGTCTGTTTTGGTCATTAATTCATCCCCTGACCTTATTTCTTCCACTTCTCGCAGGATTTTTCCATTTAAGGTGGTAATGCTATATCCCCTTCGCAAAACATTGATAGGGTCCAATAATTGGAGTTGTTGTTGAAGTTTTTCCAATTGATGTTTCTGCTGATTTAAAAATAGCAGGGAGTGAGTGTTTAAATGTTTTTCTAGCTCGCCTAACTTTTGTCCTGATTCTCGAATCAAATTTCGGCTGGAATAGATCAGGCGATGTTTTAATTGAGTATTAGTGTTTTCTTCTTTTTGTAGTAATTGTCTGCTGGAATGTTGGAGATTTTGGCCTAGTTTTTCCGTGCGATGTATTTCTTTTTGGATTTCATGTCTTACTCCATAATTTAACCGATCAGTAAGTTTGTCTATCAAATTCCAGTGGTCCTGAATAATTTGTTTACTTGATCCCTGGATTCTATCAGTTAGTTGATTCAACTGTTCATCTACAGCCATGGCTTTCCCAAGGAGATATTCTGCAGCAGCTGTAGGCGTTTTTACAGCCGTGTGGGCAACCATGTCAGTAATGGTTTCATCTCTTTCGTGACCAATGCCCGTGATAACTGGAATAGGGAATTGGGCTGTATGGGCAGCGATTTGGTAAGTATCAAAACAATCCAGGTCCACCTGAGCACCTCCTCCTCTGAGAATTAAAAGGCAATCAAAATCATCAAGACTTTCATGCACCAGATGTATGGCTTCAAGGATGGAATCTGCCGCTCGATCGCCTTGTAAGGTTGCTCGGAATAACTTGGTGTGAAATTTATAACCGTAAGGATTATGGTGAAGTTGGTCCATGAAGTCTCCGTAGCCCGCTGCGGTAGGAGAGCTTATAATGGCAACCCGTTGAGGGAAAAAGGGCATGTCTGCTTCCTTATTCATGTCAAAGACTCCTTCCTCAAGTAGTTGGTTGATTACTTCCTGTTTTCTTCGTGCTCTTTCTCCTAGTGTATATTGGGGATCAATATCCTTTATGTTCAGGCTTAAGCCAAAAACTTGATGGTATTGGACCACTACCTTGGCCAAAATCTTCATCCCTTCCTGCAATTCCTGGCGGGTGATGGACTCGAACCATCTGCTAATGTTGTAAAATTCATATGACCAAATGGTTGCCCGGGCCTTGGCAATTATCTTTTCCTCTTCTTTTTCCACCAGATCCATGTAGCAGTGACCTTTATGATTCCGCTTCATTTCTCCGATTTCTGCCACTACCCAATAGGTGGGTTCCAATTGTTCATTAAGTGCTAATTGAATCAATTGATTGAGCTCGGATAAAGAAAGGGATTCCTGCATAAGATTTTTGCTGATTGGGGAAAATTAAGAGTTATGGATAGTTAAGAAATACCAGCTGTTTTATTTAAAATGAAAGTTCAGGCTTGTTAATTACACCCTATTGTCTAAATCCTTCTCACCCCATCAACTGGGGCAATTTCCTGGAAATTACTTGTTTTTGGACACCATTTTCCTTCTTAACTGACCTAATCTTTGGGTTTAAAGTTGATTCTGTATTTTAAATATAGGTTGACCGCAGGTACAGTGTTATTGAATCTTCTTCCGTAACCCGGTATGTTGTAGGTGTTTACCGGATCAAAAGTCGGGGCGGAGGCAAGAATTCGGAAACGCAATAGCATACCGGCTCTTAGGCCCGCAAATAATTTTCTTTCAGAACCAATAATAATCTCTCCCCAGTTTGCCTTTAAATTTTTCCAATCAAAATTCTCAGTAAAATCATCATTTAGTGAACCTTCGATTTTAAAATTGGCTTTTTCGTCGTAAGTGCTTTGTCCGTAATTTGCTCCAACAAAAATTTCATTTTTCTTATCCAGTGGAATACGGTATTGGAGTCCCACCTTGTAATATTCACCTTCAGTAATGAAGGTTGTATTTAAATAGGGTTTATCAGGGGTCAGTTGGGCTATTCCATATTCGAAAGACAAGGCGAAATTATGTTTTAATAAAACATTTACCCCGGCTTCATATTTTTCTTCTGTATCCAAAAGCAATGAAGCAAACTTAAGGTAATCTGTTTTTAATTCTATTCCTTGAATCCAATAAGGATTTGGAACTTCCTCTTCCTGGGGTAAAGGAATTTCATCCTGTGCCTTAGCTAAATGAACAGGTAATATCCCCACCAACAAAAATAAAAATTTAATATTCCAATGTAATCGTCGTCTCATGGCTGTAGCAATAATTACAAACCTCCTCAGGGTTTATTGTCGCTTTAGAAAAAATAATAGTTTGTTGATCAGTGGCCTGGTCTTCATTTTCGGGGTTTACTGGGGTTCGATCAGTATAAATATCGACGAAATTGATGCCTTTGGCCACTACATCAGCTCCTTCTCTCTCAACTCGATAGTAAACCCTTAGCTCGTCTTCAATATCTATTCCCATTGCTTCATCTTTTAATAAGATTAAATATTTTGTGGTATAGGAATCTATTGGAAGTTGATCAGGGTTTGGCATTAATAAAGGAAACTGAAAAGTTCTTAGAATTTCTTTTTCTTCATCAAATTTGGTGATTTCTATTCCTGTCTCGAGATTTATGATTTTATCTAGTTTGGTCCAACCTTTTTCAAAATCGGCTTTTTCGTCTTTCAAATCTGAAATTTCTTTCTCAATATTTTCTATATCGGCCGCATTTGCCACAGGGTCTTCTTCATCCAGAAGCTTCAATTCTTCTTCTTTTTCCTTAATTTGATCAGCTAAGGCGTTAATTTTAGTTTTATTGAGAAACTTTACATTAACAAAAGGTTCATGATAAATATTGCTGCAGTCTTCGCATTCCTCACAGCCGCTTAAACTATAAAGTGAAAATAGACCGAACAGGAAAAAAAGAAAAAATCGTCTCATGCTTGGGCGTTAGTAAAAAAGTTAATCCTGCAAATTTAAAAGAGTTTTTGGATATTCAGCTTGAATTAAAGGAGTTTTAATCTTAAAACCTGAGTTTGATTTTATTTTTAAGTATTTGTAAATCAGTTTATAATGTAGGAATAGGGTTTATTTAAATATATTTGAATTAAAAAGGATCGACATCGATAATTACTGAAATACCTTTTAAGTTTTTATCTTGTAATATTTCTTCCCTGGCTTTTTGAATTTTTTCTTTACCCTTTGCCAGGTTGATCCCTTTCTCAAGTTTTATTAGAATTTCCCTCCTATATTGGTTTCTAATTTTTGCAATAAACGGTTCAGTAGGACCCATAACACGGTTATGGCCAAGGTCTTCTTTTAAAATATTGGCAAGAACTCTGCCAGCTTTTTCACAAACATTCTGATCGAAATGCCTTATGGAGATTTTTATCAATCTTACAAAGGGGGGATATTTATATTGATTACGTTCTTTAATCTCTTCTCGGTAAAGACCGAAATAATCTTGCTGCAGTACTTTTTGTAATATGGGTTGATCAATTTTAGCCGATTGAATGACCACTTTTCCTCCTGTATTTCCTCTTCCTGCTCTTCCACTTACCTGGGTAATCATTTGGAAAGCCCTTTCATGAGCACGAAAATCTGGGAAGTTAATTATTCGATCCGCATCGACAATGCCTACCAGACTTACTTTGTCAAAATCAAGTCCCTTACTGATCATTTGTGTTCCCACTAAAATATCAATATTTCCTTTGGAGAAATCATCTATAATTTGCTGATAACCATATTTTCTTCTGGTGGTATCTAGGTCCATCCGTTGTACCTTAGCTTCGGGAAATAAAGAGTGAAGGTCTTCTTCTATTTTTTCTGTGCCAAAACCTACCATCTTTAATTTGGAAGAACCACAAGCAAGACAGGTTACAGGTGGTTTTTCTTTATGGCCACAGTAGTGGCATTTCAGCTCATGGCTATACAAATGATACGTTAAACTCACCGCACAACTTTGGCATTCGGGAATCCAACTACAATCTTCACAGGATAAGTAGGGTGCATACCCTCTTCGGTTTTGGAAGATAATTGCTTTTTCTCCTTTTTTTAAAGTTTCAGAAATTAAGCTGACTAACTCGGAAGAAAAATCGCCTTGGAGTGTTTTACGCTTTCGTTCTTGAAGAATGTCCGTTGTTTTTAATTCTGGTAGTTCGGCTCCACCATATCTTTGGTCAATAGTAACTAGGCCATACTTGCCACTTCGGGCATTGTAGTAAGATTCTATGGAAGGGGTTGCTGATCCAAGGAGGCTTTTTGCATGATGAAAGTACGCAAGCATGAGTGCCAGGTCTCGAGCGTGATATCGAGGCGAAGGCTCCTGTTGTTTATAAGAAGTTTCATGCTCTTCATCTATAATGACCAATCCTAGATTATTGAAAGGCAAAAAAACTGATGATCGAACTCCTACCACCAAAGGGAACTCCCCACTGAGGACTCCTTTCCAGACTTCTACTCTTTCGTTGTCAGAAAATCGGGAATGATAAATTCCCATTTTATCCCCAAAGACTTTTTGCAATCGTCCTACGATTTGAGTGGTTAAGGCAATTTCCGGAAGTAGGTAAAGAACCTGGCTACCGCTTTCTATGGCCTCCTGAATCATTTGAATGTAGATTTCTGTTTTCCCACTCCCGGTTATGCCATGCAGTAAAACCGTGTCTTTTTGTTCAAATTGATTGTAAATATTTTGTTTGGCATGTTCTTGGGCTTCGTTTAGTACGATTTTTTGTTCCGAAGAAAAAGGGATGCTTCCAAAGCGACTTACGATTTCTTCGTAAGCTTCCATGATACCGTTATTTACTAGTGTATTTAAAGAGGAGGTGGAAACCCCACTGTCGACCAATTCCTTGCGAGATAGGCCAGAATTATTGCAGGTGGGATCTTGTAGTACATTAACTCTTTGTAAATAATGAAGCAAGACATCCAGTTGCTTTGGCTTTTTTTCCAGAGTCCCAAATAACTCCTGCAATTGTTCTCGGTTAATCGCAAATTGCTCCTTTAGTCTGATTTTTTTGACTACCTTGGGCTTGTATTTTTCTTTTATTTCTTCGAATATCAGTATAGCCTCTTTTTTGATTAGAGAGTTGAGGACATGATAAAAATTTTTTTGCTCCAAAATTTTTTCTACATCCGGATAGGAAAGGGTGTCGTTATGCTTTAAGGCTGCTAATAAGCGAATTTCTTTGAAAGAAAATGTGTTTTGACTAGTTTCTAACTGAAATTCCGGATGCAGTTGTATTCGAGATTGACTGCTGAGTTTTAAACCAGAAGGAAGGGCAGCATTTAAAACTTCACCTATAGGGCAGAGATAATAATTTGCCGCCCAATGAAGCAATTGGAGTTGCTGTTTGCTGACCACTGCTTCTTCATCTAATACTTCCAAAACCATTTTTGGATGATAGGCTTGGGGGGCCTCTTTATGAATCTTTCCAACGATTCCCGTTAGAATTTTTTTCTTGCCAAAAGGAACAATCACTCGAAAACCAACTCCGATTTGGTCTTTCCACTCCATTCCTAATTGATAGGTATACAATTTGGGAATGGGTACTGGTAAAATTACATCTACGTAAACTTTTACCGAAGACAAAGCAGAAGGTTGTTCAAAAAGTGAAGTATTCAAAATTCTTTTGCTTAAAAGCCCTTAATGATTAAACACAGGCAAAGGAATATCAAAGGATTAAGTAATTAAATTTAATATTTCAAATCACTGATTTTTTCCAAAGCCTTAAAAACTGTGGTCAATCAAAAATTTCTAAAAATTAAAAAGTTTCTTTCAGGGAGAAATTTTTCCCTGGAAAGACTTAAGATTTTGATTTTCCCCTCTCGAAAATTTATTCTTTTTTGAAAAGAGCCTTTTCTGGTGAGGCCAGCTTTATTTCGGATAAAATTACTATAAAAGATGTTCAAAACAGAAGATCTAAGGAAAAACAGTAGTCAGTTTTCATTTAGGTCCCTATTTATTAAATGATTATGGAATGGATTTGAAAGGTGGTTTAAGGGAAGATCCTTCTTTGTTCTAGTGTTTTTTATGGGCCTTCGTTTTTAATGAAATTATTAGAATTAGGGTTTAAGGTTCAACTGTTCTTCTTTCAATTTTGGGAAAACGCATCTAAAAATGTATATTTGGAGACTTAGAATCCAGGTTTATTCCTATTTGATATAGAGGTTACACCGGGTTAAATAATGTTATCATAAATAAATTACTTGAATAGATGCATTTTGACATTAAGAAAGGTTTTTATGAATTTTTAAAAAGTGCTAGCTTGGAAGAGCTACATAGGAGCCTTGGTTTCTTTTTTATCATATTTGGGGAATTCCCCTTTTTGGGGACGTTCGGTAAATACCCTACCCTTTAGAACCTGATTCTTTCCCTGGACTCAGGTTTTTTTTATGCCTATTTTTAGGGTCCTGTTTTTTGAGGAGAAGAGTAGGAGGAAGGAAATAATTAGATATTAACTAATGTCATTTTGCATCGTTTAATTTTTTAGGAAGAAGAAAGCCTAAACTTTTCAGATTATGGAAGAATTAAAACGGATGAAGCAGGAGTATGATAAGTATACTGCTGACGATTTTAAAGTTTGGAACCTACTTTATGAGCGACAAATGAAGAACCTGCCGGGGGCAGCGAGTAATGCGTATTTACATGGTGTGGAGCTTTTCGGTTTTAATCCAGATGCTATCCCTAAATTTGAAGACATGAACAAAGTGCTAAAGGAAACTACAGGTTGGCAGTTGTTTGTTGTCGCAGGCTTAATTCCCGAAGAGCCATTTTTTAGGTTGTTATCAAATAAGCAGTTTCCAGCAAGTACCTGGTTTCGAAAATTGAAAGAAATTGATTATCTGGAAGAGCCGGATATGTTCCATGATACTTTTGGTCATATTCCTTTGCTAACAAATAAGCCATTTACCGATTTTTTAGTTGAAATTAGCCGTTTGGGGCACAGATATGTAGGAAATGCTTATGCGATTGAATTAGTGTCAAGGATTTATTGGTTTACGGTGGAGTTTGGACTAATAAAAGAAGAAGGGAATGTGAAAATATATGGTGCAGGAATATTATCATCTGCAGGGGAATCCAAATATTGTTTAAGCGAAGAGGCTAAACATCTTCCATATGATGTGGATGTGATTTTAAATACTCCTTATAGAAAAGATGTATTTCAGGATCGTTATTTTGTTATTGATTCCTATGAGCAGCTGTTTAATTCAATTCCTCAAATTGAGGCCAGTCTAGATAGAGAAGTGCATAAAGCGGCCGCGGAAGGTTAATAAAGGAAATTTCGAATCAAAAATTAGGAATTCCGGGTTTGATATCCGAAGATCTTCATATTTGATCAAAAGTTGAAAACTGTATGAATTGAGCAATAAAGGTATTCGAAATTATTTTGTTGTAATATCAATTGGAGTTTAAATTAGATTTCTTTAAAAGACCAGCATTTTTTAAGCTGGTTTTTGTCATTTAAGGGATGAAAAGATTAAGGTTTTTTAGATCTTAAAACTTAATTAAGGTGATTTAATTTGAAAATAATCATCTAAGTTTTAAAATCCCCGTTAAAAGCACAAGAAGAATCTTTAAGG
>NZ_SMMB01000897.1 GCF_009711365.1 Xanthovirga aplysinae
TCTTCCTTTAGCTTAATGGCACTATTTAAGGTTTTAATTCGCTTCCAACCTACCCAAAAGGCCAGGTTCATTAAAACATAAAAAACTGTTGATATTATAAAAAAGTAGAGCATTAAGGGGAATTAAATATTTTCATTTTAAAAACATAGAAAACTCCTACTAAAGAAGGAATCATAATATTGAAAAACCACAGGATTAAACTTGCCAATAGTACACTTGCTAGATCCACTTGATAAAAGCTAAAAAAATACAGAGCAGAAAATTCTCTAATTCCTAAATCACTTAAAAAATTAAATGCTGGCAGCAATGATTTGACCAAATAAACAAAGGTGACTCCAGCAAAGAGTATAGCAGGTTGCAAATCAACTTCCATCATTGTTAGTACCCACATAAATTGAATGGCAAAAACTAAATACCTTAGAGATGAAAACAAGAACGCTTCAAACACAGCTTTTGAGTCAAACTGCGAATACCTGTCCACGTAAGGACTTAAAAACTTAAATCTTGCTATGGTGATTAATTTTTCACTTCCCTTCTTTAATACAATGTGAAGAATAAAAAAGATCAGTGCACAAAATGCCGGAACTACTACCCAGAAAGCTTTATGAAAAAGATCAGGAAAATGGTTGAATATATAAAGGTTAAATCCAATAGTTCCAAATAAAAAAGTGGCCAGCGTTTGTGTAAACCTACTTACCATTAAAGCTCCTAATGCCGATTTACGTTCCAAAGCTTCCAATTGCCAAATTCTCCCAGTGATTTCCCCCAGCCCAAAAGGAATGGCCATTCTTATGGTTAAACCACTTAAAACTCCTTTCAAGGCCTGATGAAAAGTCAAATATTCAATATTTCTGACCAATCTTTGCCATTTAATGGCTTCAAGAGACCAATTGACAGGAATCAACACCAATAATAAAAAAAGCTTTAACCACTGTTGGCTGGAAAAAAAGAAGTTCCATTGACTATATAAGTGGCTTTTTAAAAGGGGTTCTTTCCCCAATTTTAGATAAATTCCAAAAACTACAAAAGTTAAAATCCCCAATTTCAATCCATTACCTAGATTGGCAAAAACAGCTGTTTTTTTCAAAAAAAGGAACTTCCTATATTGCATAGATGAAAAAAGAGGACAAAGCGCTGGAAAAAATCATTTTAGGAATTGACCCTGGTACCAATGTAATGGGTTATGGTTTAATTCTTGCCAAAGGTCAACAACTTTCTTTACTGCAATATGGAGTTATCCATTTGAGCAAATACGCCAACCACGAACTCAAACTTAAAAAAATTTTTGATAGAATTATTAGTCTAATTGATGATTATGCCCCTGATGAAGTTGCACTGGAAGCTCCCTTTTTTGGAAAAAATGTCCAGTCAATGCTCAAATTGGGTAGAGCTCAGGGAGTAGCCATGGCGGCTGCCCTTTCCAGAGATATACCTATTGCCGAATATGCACCATTAAAAGTTAAACAATCCGTGACTGGCAGGGGAAAAGCGTCAAAAGAACAGGTGGCCCAAATGCTAAAAACCATTATAAAAGGGCTCAATGAAACACCAAAATTGTTAGACGCCACAGATGCATTGGGAGTGGCGGTTTGTCATCATTTCCAAAAAGGAAGCAAAATAAAGAAAAATTCAGGTTGGAAGGCCTTTTTGTCTGAAAATCCAGATCGCTTAAAATAAAGGCCATGTTTTCCTCCATAAACCTTTTCTTCAGAAAAAAATCAACTTAAGCTGCTTTCAGTCCTTCCTTTCCCCTTTTTCAGCTTTATGGGTGAAGTGGTCTTAAATGGGAATCCTTCAAAAAAAGATTAATTTCAACCACCTTCAGAACTCCTATCCATTTTTTTTAAACCATGTTGGAGAAGCTCAACAGAAGAAATCTTTCTTAGAAATTCAATCGGATTTTATAAGCTGTTTCGGCTAATTCCTCATCGGCTGGAGAAAGTTTGGGGCGACTAAAATTAATATCCCCCATGGAGTTCAGCGGAACCAGGTGGATATGGACATGAGGAACCTCTAAACCAATCACCGCCACTCCAATTCTTTTGCAGGAAATGGTTTTTTCAATGGCAGCGGCCACCTTTTTGGCAAATAACATTAGGGCTGTATATTCCTGCCCATCCATATCAAAAATGTAATCAATTTCTTTTTTAGGCACTACAAGGCAATGACCTTCCACCAATGGACTGATATCCAAAAAAGCAACAAAATCGCTATCTTCTGCTACAATATGCCCTGGGATTTCTCTATTGATAATTTTTGTGAAAATACTTGCCATAATTCTAAACTTTGCTGGTTTTGAAGTTCAATATACGACAATTGATTTTCTGTAAGAGGAAAATTCTCCAAAATATAAAAAACAATAATCCTCCCACTTATCATCAGCAACTGATTCAAATGAGAGGATTATTGTTTTTCAAAATATCTTATCCTTAACACTTTGAGAGAGTTATCCAAAAGAGTTATTACATACTAATATCCAAAATCTCGAAGTGAATTTTTCCAGCAGGAGCCTGAATCTCGGCTACTTCTCCTACCTTTTTACCTAAAACCCCTTTCCCGATAGGAGATTTAATCGATATTTTCCCTGACTTCAAGTCAGCTTCTTCTTCTGAAACCAAGGTATAGGTTACCTCCATTCCATTCAATTTATTCTTGATTTTCACTCTAGAAAGTAAAGAGGCTTTGGAAATGTCTATTTTCGACTCATCAATCACTCGGGCATTTCCAACAATAGCTTCCAGTTTGGCAATTTTCAACTCTAGCAATCCCTGAGCGTCTTTGGCAGCATCATACTCCGCATTCTCACTTAAATCTCCCTTATCTCGGGCTTCAGCAATCTGTTTGGCTATATCAGATCTTCCTTTACCTTTCAATTCATATAACTCATCCTTAAGTTTTTGTAATCCTTCGGCTGTGTAGTATGATACCTTACTCATAATGCTCAATTTTTATAAGTTCTTATTTTATATAAAAAGAAGCAACGGCCCCAAAATGAAGCCGTCACTTTCAAAGTCTGAAATATTTGGGATATTTTTTTAATCTGTTGTTATTACGTTAAACCCAATCGTTTAGTATAATGTTTACAGATTTATACGAAATGAATCTTGCTGTATTCCCGCAAATAATCTGGGGCAAATCTAACTAATATTATCCTCGGTTCAAAACCCAACTTCAAGTCACGAACTTCTAAGATAGCAAAATTAACCCAATCTCAGCAAGAAGAAGAGTGTTTTTTATTTCCCTAATAAGTTTGGTTTTTGATCTTTAATGATTTGCTTAATCTCAGGATCCAACAAGGCTTTATATAAAGTTTTAACATGCTCCAATTGTTCAAGTGTTAGCCCTTTGGCATTACGTAAATCGGCTTTATAAAGATTAGCATTCTCAAAATCAACGCCCGCCAAATTACTATCATTAAGATTGGCTTCCATCAAAAAAGCATTGGTAAAATTTGCCTTTATCAAGAAAGATTTTGCCAGGTTAGCTTTAATCATAACTGCATCTTTAAAATTAGCACCACTTGCATAAGCACTTTCCATATTGATTTGATTTAGATTGGCATTTTCCAGGTTCGTCTGATTCAATCTGGCCCCTTCAAAGTTACATTCGACCAATTTAGAATGGCTCAGATTAGCATTATTCAAATTGGAGCCGGATAAATTGACATGGCTAAGTTGAGTTTTTGCCAAAAAACAATTGACCAAATTAATGGAATAAATGTTATTTCGATTTAAACGTTTAATGTTACCCACAGTCCTAAAGGCTGCTTCTTCCGATTGCCATAAACGAAAATCATCTATTTCATCTTTATACCTTCGGATTTGGATCAAACGCTGCCCATTCTGATTTAACCAGTAAAGTAAAATACCGATTATCAGCAGGTCAAAAAGCATTCCATGGGTTTCAATGAGTACATCTCTATAAAACTCCCTGAAATTTTCACGATAAAATGGAATGCTTAACAGCACCACAAGCACTGTCATAACCATTAAAACTACAAAAGAGGTCATTAGTGGTCTTTCTATTAGCTTTGAAGCCAGCACTCTCCACTTTTTAAACATGACTACCCTCCAATTGATCTTATTCCATATTAAATAACCTTAGGGTAGCCAAAGTATTGTAGAAAAAGGGAGTTACCACTAAACCTTAGGGGATACCTAATATTTACTTTTTTATTTTTAATGGCTTTTAATTTCACTGAAAAGCAAAAGATAAGAGAGTAAGTCGGCCAATCACTACTTTTCATCGGCGAACAATTTCAATGCACGTATTTTGTCAGCAAGGGTTTTATTTAACTTATAGTAAGATTCATGGGTCCAACCAGCAACATGTGGAGTAAAAAGCACCCGATTGCTTTTTGCCAACCAATCTAATGCTTGTTTTTGCGCCGGGGAAAGCTTATGAAATTTTTCATTTTCCAAAACATCCAATGCAGCGCCAATAACTTTTCCTGATTTTAAAGAAGAAATAAGATCCTCCAGCCGCAAGATCTCACCCCTTGCGGTATTGATAAGGAATATAGGTTTCTTAAAACTATTTAAATAGGCTGTATCAATGGAGAACCGATTTTCCTCTGTCAATGGAAAATGGAAACTCACGATATCAGCTTTGTCATGAAGTTCTTCGAGAGAAACTTCCCTTCCATACTCATCGCCGTAATTGGATTTATAACGGTCATAAGCCATTACTTCACACCCAAAGGCGGATAATCGGCGAGCAAAAGCTCTTCCCATATAGCCATAGCCTACAACTCCTACGGTTTTTCCCTTCAATTCAATGCCTCGGTTACCTTCTCGGTCCCAGATCCCCGATTTGACCTGTTCATTGGCTTGGTACATATTATTGAGCAAACCCAATAACATGCCCATTGCATGCTCTGCTACAGCATCACGATTCCCTTCGGGGGCATTAATCAATTGAACACCCAATCGTTTGACTTCCTGCAAATCAATTTTATCAACCCCAGCACCGGCACGCCCAATAAATTTCAACTTACCTGCCTGAGCTAGCACTTCCTTATCGATATTTGTTTTACTTCTCACAATCAACCCATCATAATCCTCAATTTGGGCGATTAACTCCGATCTTTTAATCTTTGGTTGATAACTCACCTCAAGCCCCACTTCTTCTAAAAGGGGGACAATACTTGAATGCATTTTATCTATAA
>NZ_SMMB01001112.1 GCF_009711365.1 Xanthovirga aplysinae
AAATCTAAGATTTATGGAAAGATTAGCATTTATAGCTTTGACTTAATACTCTCCCGATTAATTCTTTAATTGCCTCTGAAAATGCCTATTAATTTTCACAAATTTGTGTTAATAATTGAGAATATTCAAGATGGGTATCTAAACTTTTGTTAGATGGAAGTAGATTATTTAATTATTGGCCAGGGAATAGCGGGGACCTGCATGTCTTATCAGTTAATGAGAAGAGGTAAAAAAGTAATGGTCATTGACCAGATAGAACAAAAAAGTTCTTCTGAAGTTGCTGCAGGTTTGTTTAATCCGATTACGGGTAGGAAAATGAAAAAAAGCTGGAAGGCAGACACCTTGTTTCCAAATATGATCAGTTTTTACCGGGAATTGGAGGAGGTGACCAAAAGCTCTTTTTTACATGAGGTTCCTATATATCGTCCTTTTTTCTCTATTGAGGAACAAAATGAATGGATGGCTAAAAGCGCTGATCTGGATTACCAGCAGTTTATTCATAAGGTTTGGAACAAAAGTCTGGGGAATGGACTTGTAAAGGATCCTTTTGGTGGGCTTGAGTTAAAAATGTCCGGTTATTTGGATATTCCTAGTTTACTGGAGGCATACCGGGAGTATTTAAGGGCTTTGGGTGCTTTTAGAGATGAACAGTTCATGGAAAATGAATTGAAATTGGAAAACGGTAAAGTGAAATATAAAAATCTGGAAGCCCATAAAGTAGTTTTTTGTAACGGACCTTCTGCCAGATTTAGCAAATATTTCTCTTGGCTTCCTTTTCGACCGGTAAAGGGGGAATTACTTCACATTGAAACGGATGCTTTGTTAGATAAGATCTATAATCGAGGTGTATTTGTTGTACCGACGAAAACTGGGATATGTAAGGTGGGAGCGACCTATAATTGGAAGGAATTAAATCATGTTGCAACTAGTAATGCTAGAACGGAATTAGAAGAGAAATTGAATAATTTAGTGATTTTTTCGTATGAAGTTATTGATCAAAAAGTGGGGGTTAGGCCAGCAACCAAGGACAGAAAACCATTTTTAGGTAGCCATCCAAATTTTTCCGAATTGGCCGTTTTTAATGGTCTAGGGACAAAAGGAGTTTCTCTTTCACCTTATTTTTCCGAACAGTTGGCAGACTTTTTTGTAATGAATAAAGAACTTGATATGGAAGTTAATATTAATCGTTATATTTCCCTATATTCACCATAAACCTACTATCAATTTGTCTGTCTATGTTTTCCGGTAAAAATAGCCCATTTCATTTCATTAGTTTCATTTTAATAGGATTTATTCTTTGTAATTCAGGTTTTGCACAGACACCTGTCATAGATTTTGGGAAGAACCGGATCCAATATAAAAACTTTGATTGGAGATATTATAGCACAGATAATTTCGAAGTTTATTATTACGACAAAGGGCAATCGGCTGCAAGACAGGCCGCAGAGTTCATGGAAGAGGAATATGAGCGTATGACCGAGGTCCTTGGCTATGCTCCTTATTCGAAGTCCAAAATCTTTCTCTATAATTCAGTTAGTGATCTTCAACAAAGTAATGTGGGGATTGATGGGGAGCAGTTTACAGTTAGTGGGCAGACCAATTTTGTGAAACTTCAGGTGGAGGTAGCCAATCCTGGGACGATTACCGGGCTAAAAGAACAATTGGTTTTGAAAACTGCCCGAATGCTGATTAACGATATGATGTATGGGGGAAATCTGACCGATATTATTCAGAATGCTTATCTATTGACCTTGCCAGATTGGTTTATGGATGGGGCAGCACTTTATTTGGCAAAAGGTTGGAGTGTAGAGATGGATGACCATCTTCGGGAGCTCCTGTCTAAAAAGAGAGTAAAAAAGCTTTCTAAATTTACAGGACAAGAAGCAGCTTTGGTGGGGCAGTCTCTTTGGAATTATATGGCTGAGCAGTATGGACAGAATAGTATAAATAATATTCTGAACCTAACTAGAATTATTCGAAACGAGGAAAATAGTATTGAAAGCACCCTTGGAGTTCCTTATAAACAGTTTATTTATGATTGGAATGTCTATTATCAGGCAATGGGTGAAAAAATAAAAGGTAAATATAACAATGCCCCTCCCAATAAAAGATTAAGGAAGAGAAATCGAAAAGGAATTACCTACAATAAGGTGAAGATCAGTCCCGATGGGCAATTTTTGGCCTATTCAGAGAATAATAAGGGTAAATATAGGGTATTCATTAAGAATTTGGCCAATGGACGGCGCAAACAAGTATTCTCCGGAGGTTATAAAACGATCAATCAGGATACAGATCCAGATATCCCTTTATTGGCTTGGAAGGATGCAAAAACCCTGGGGATTATCAGTGTTTACAGAGGTCGAAATTATTTGTGGTTGTATGAAACCACTTCAAGTAGTTCACAGCGGATTTTGTTGGATAGGTTTGAACAAGTCAAGGATTTTTCTTTTTCTTCAAATGGAAATGTTGCTGTGATGAGCGCAGACAGTAGGGGACAGAACGACCTTTATTTGGTGAGTGTGAACCGTACCTCAATAAGAAGACTAACCAATGATTTATTTGATAACCTGAACCCTCGCTTTATTCCTAATAGCCGGAATATTGTATTTAGCTCCAACCGAACTACAGATAGCCTTAGAGTAAATGATCAGAAAGTAAATGAACTAAAAGAATATTTTAATCTGTATATGATGGATGCAGATACTACGAAAGAGCGTTTGGTGAAGATTACAAACAATATTTATAAAAATATAAATCCCATTCCTGTAAATGAATCTACCATTTATTATTTGAGTGATGAAAAGGGAGTTGTAAATGTTTATAAGTATGATTTGGATAAGGGCCTGTATAATCAAGTTTCTGATTTTAGCCTTAGCTTAGAAGATTATGATATTAACTACCAAACTTCTTCTCTGGCTTTCACTTCTTTGTATCGTGGTAAGGGAAATGTTTTTTATATCCGGGAATTTGAACTCCAAGATGAGGTGTTTACCCCTCAAACTACACGGCAGGAAATTTATCAGTCTCGATTTTTGAAAGAATATATTGAAGAACGTAGACAAGAAAAGGAGGAGGAAGGTGTAAATCCTGCGGATACGCTGTTTTTTGGGTTGCCGAAAGATTCCCTTTCTAATGATTTGGGAAGTCAGCCTACAGATATTATTAATACTGATGATTTAATCTTTGATAAAGAGACCGAGGAAGAAGAGGAAAAAGAAGAAAACTTCTTTATGGCTCAATTACTCGATTATAAAAAAGAATCCCCAATTGAAGGGCCCTTAAACTATACCCCTAGATTTAGTGCGAACAATATTGTCACTACTATGAAGGTGGACCCCTTGTTTGGTTTGGGCTTGTTATTTGAAGTGGAAATGAATGATATGCTAGAAAACCATAAATTTCATGGGGGATTAATGCCTGTTTTGGACTTTCAAAGTGGAAAAATATTTGCTGAATACAGTTATCTGAAATATTTTACAGATTTTCATTTCCGTTATGAAAGAGAGTCATTGTTCCTTGCAGATGAGGATTTAGCTAACTTGATGCAGCGCTATATCCTCAATCGATTTGAAGTAGGGGCTTCTCTTCCTCTTTCGGTTTCTACCAGAATTTCTGGAAGCCCATTTTTTACTCATACTATGGCTATTGATCTTGATCCCAACAAGATGGTGGTAGGTGCACAAAGAGAACCCATTGATAATAATATGTTTTTTGCTGGGATTAAGTTTCAGTTGGTAATGGATAATACTCTTACGAATGGACTGAATATGCTGGAAGGAACCAGGTTGTCAGCCATTTTTGAGCATCATCAGGCTACAAATGAAAAAAACGGTAGTTTTAGTAATATCAATTTTGATTTCAGACACTATCAGAAAATTCATCGAGAGTTTGTGCTGGCAACTCGTGTTTTTTATGGACAGTTTTTTGGAAAAAATAAGCAGGAGTATTTATTGGGAGGAATGGATAATTGGTTGTTTAATGAATTCGATGACAAGAACAAGGAGTTATTGGCTATTAATGAGGATAGGGATAACACCAATTTGTTATTTACAGAATTTGTGACCTCTCTGAGAGGTTTTGACTATAATACCTTCCATGGAAATAGTGCCTTTTTAGCAAATGTAGAACTGCGTTTGCCGGTGGTGCGGTATTTTTATCGTGGGCCTATTGAATCAAATTTCTTTAGAAATCTGGAAATTATTGGCTTTTTCGACATTGGCTCAGCTTGGTCGGGAGGTTCACCATTTTCTGAGGACAATAGTTTAAAAAAGGAAGTAATAAAGAGACCAGGTTCCCCTTTCGAAGCAACCCTCAAAAATTTTCAAAGTCCCTGGTTAATGGGATACGGGACAGGGGTAAGGACAGCTCTTTTTGGTTATTATATGAAGTTTGACGTAGCCTGGCCTTATTTTGATTATGAAATCGGAGATCCGAAATTTTATTTTACTCTAGGGTATGATTTTTAATGAATAAATAATAGCGCCTTGCATTACTAATTATTCATTATTATTTATTTAATTTTCATTATCAATTAACCAATGTAAGATAGAATACTATCAAATATTGCTTTCCCATCCGTATTGGCAAGGGCATTATCTGCGGCTCTTTCAGGGTGAGGCATCATGCCGAAAACATTTTTATTTTTATTCATTACTCCGGCAATATTATTTAAGGAACCATTTATATTGAAGGTATCATCGAGGTTACCATTTTCATCCGAATAACGGAATAACACTTGTCCGTTCTCTTCAATAGTTTTTAATTCTGCCTCGGAAGCAAAATATCTACCTTCTGCATGCGCCACTGGAATCTTGTAAGCTTTATCCAGGTTCAGGTTTTTGGTTAAAGCCGAATCAGCATTGGCCGCTTTTATATAAGTATTCTTGCAAATGAATTTCTGATCTTTATTTCGTAATAATGCCCCAGGCAAGAGACCAGCTTCCGTTAGAATTTGGAATCCATTACAAATTCCCAATAAGTACCCTCCATTATTGGCATGATCAATTACTTTTTCCATTATTGGAGAAAAGCGCGCAATGGCTCCGGACCTTAAATAATCTCCATAAGAGAATCCACCTGGTAAAACTATGAAGTCACAACCCTGCAGATCTGTATCTTTATGCCACAATTTGACAACTTCTTGCTTCATGATAGATTGAAGCACATATATCATATCTTCGTCACAATTGGAACCGGGGAAAACTACTACACCGAATTTCATTCTTTCAAGCAAGGGTTTAGGGTAATTATTAAAATTTATTACAGATAACAAAAACTTAACAGAATTTAGACTTGGTTAAACATGTTATCTTTTCGGCTGTAAAGCTAAATAATGCAAGCATGAGATAAAACTTTTTTAGTTTATATCTATATTTAACTTTGCATTTTAGGCTTGATAAGAAATAGTTTGATTCAATGGATAATGTTCTGACTAATATGCATCAGTTTTTGACCCTGGGTGAACCGTTTCTTTGAAAGGTGAATTTTATCCTGTTGCCTAGGTGTTTGCAAATTTGAAATCCATAACTCGTAATTATTATAAATAGGATATTCTGATAGAGGTTTAATTTTGGAAGCCTTTAATCATGAATTTGAAACAAATTCAACATATGAATAAGTCGATGACGGGCTACGGAGTAGCCAGTTTTGAAAAGGAGGGTAAGACAATAACTGTAGAAGTAAGAACCTTAAATTCAAAATACCTTGATATTAACTTAAGGCTGCCCAGAGCATTTTCCGAAAAAGAACTGGAAATAAGAAACTTGATCTCTTCCCAATTAGAGCGAGGAAAGGTTTCTTTAAGTATAGATTACCAAAATCGAACCAATGTTTCGAGTAGAAGGGGACTAAATAAAGATTTGTTTAAAGATTACTTTCAGGAATTGAAAGCGATATCAAACGAAGTTGATGCAGGAAAGGAAGATATCTTTAAATTAGCCCTGGAGGCCCCTGAAGTAATGACGGTGGAAACCATAAAGGAAGATTTTGGTGAAGACTGGGAGATTATTCTTGCCACTTTTACCAAGGCTATTGAGTTATGTAATCAGTTTAGAAAACAAGAAGGAGATGCTTTAGGTAAGAAATTACTTTCCTATGCGGAAGCTATAGATAAACTGTTGGATAAGGTAGAAAAACGGGATCCAAAAAGAATTGAAGGCTTAAAAAGTCGAATTCAACAACAACTAACTGAATTGGTGAGCCCTGAAAATGTTGATAAGAACCGTTTTGAGCAGGAATTGATATACTATATTGAAAAGTTGGATATCAATGAAGAAAAGGTTCGGTTGCGAAATCACTTAGATTTTTTTCGGGAAATCATTCATTCTGATAAATCAGAAGGGAAAAAATTAGGGTTTGTTTCTCAAGAAATTGGTCGAGAAATTAATACAATTGGATCCAAAGCCAATGATTCGGAAATCCAAAAATTAGTTGTGGGAATGAAGGAAGAGTTGGAAAAAATTAAAGAGCAATGTCTTAATATCCTTTAAAAAACGTGGATTGTAATTATAGAATTAAGGGATTTTAGGATTTAATCAACACGAATAAAAACTAAAATTCCTTAACCCTAAGTACTCTAATTCTAAATTACATTTAATTCTTTTCCTACTTCAATGAATGCTTGAATAGCCTTTTCTAAATGCTCTTTTTCATGAACGGCTGAAATCTGAACGCGGATTCTGGCTTGCCCTTTAGGGACTACAGGGTAATAGAAACCAATCACGTAAATTCCTCTTTCAAGTAATTTTGCAGCCATCTGTTGAGAAAGTACGGCATCATAAAGCATAATAGGAACAATTGGGTGTTCTCCTGCTTTAATGTCAAAGCCTGCTTTCGTCATTTTTTCCCGGAAATATTGGGTGTTGCTTTCCAGTTTGTCCCGAAGTTCGGTGGTTTCTGTTAGCATATCCAATACCGCAATAGAGGCTCCAACAATGGAAGGGGCTAAAGTATTGGAAAAAAGGTAAGGACGAGATCTTTGACGTAGCAAATCAATTATTTCTTTTCTACCTGAGGTAAATCCTCCGGAAGCACCTCCTAGGGCCTTTCCTAATGTACCGGTAATAATATCCAATTTACCCATTACACCACAGTGTTCATGGACTCCTCTTCCGGTTTTTCCCATAAATCCTGTAGAATGACATTCATCGGACATGACCAATGCCTGATATTTATCAGCCAATTGACAAATTTTATCTAACTGGGCAATTGTGCCATCCATAGAAAAAACTCCATCGGTTACAATAACCTTTTGTTTTGCACCTGCAGCTTGAGCTTCTTTCAACTTTTCTTCAAGATCGGCCATGTCATTATGCTTATAACGATACCGCATAGCTTTACAAAGTCGGACTCCATCAATGATGGAGGCATGGTTAAGTGTATCAGAGATGATTGCGTCATCAGGTCCAAATAATGGTTCAAATACACCTCCATTAGCATCAAAGGCAGCTGCGTATAAAATAGTGTCTTCTGTACCTAAAAATTCTGATATCTTTTTTTCTAGCTGGGTGTGGATATCTTGTGTTCCGCATATAAAGCGAACCGATGACATGCCAAATCCATGAGTATCGATAGCCCTTTTGGCTGCCTCAATCACATTGGGGTGGGAAGACAATCCCAAATAATTGTTGGCACAAAAGTTAATGACTTCTTTTCCATCCTCAAGTTTTATTTCTGCCCCTTGAGGACTCGTAATGATTCGTTCTTCCTTGTATAGGCCGGCTTCTTTTATGTTCTCCAGCTCTTTTGTTAAAACAGGTTTTAGTGTATCAAACATTTTAAGATAATGTTTTGAGTGTTAAAAAACGCAGATCAATGACCTTCAGAGAAATTAATGGAGACAAAATTAGAAATTTAGACTGGAAATTTAGCATTATTAAGTTTATAATGATTCCCATTTGAGGGAATAAATAAAAGGTTAAGAACTAGATTAAACCTTATGTTGCCTAAATGAAAGTTGCTGAATATTAATAAACAATGGCTTAAAAGGGGCATTTTGCCCTAAGAACTCTAATAAAGTAACGGTTCTCCAAAAAATCTGAATAAGAGATATGGAAGTCCTAAAGGCCTTTGAAATCAACCATTATCTGAAGAAAAAAGTACAAATAGTACTCTTTTTAGGTTTTTGAGAGCTTCAATAGGTAAAAGTAGAAATTAAAATATTTTATTTAATGTTAGGAGTGCTTTAAAACTTGGATTATAAAATTTTTGTACCCTTTCCGTCCATTGATATTAAGATTTTCTAAAATTATTATTGAAGAGGCTTAGCTAATTGGGTCCTCTCTTCTTTAAGTTAAAGGAAACCTTCTTCTTATGGGATTGATTAAAAACAGTTTTTGAGCGGTAAAGCTATTTGGGTGCACTTGCTTAAATAATTTTTCCCAATCATTCCATAGTTCAGGTTCTGCTTTTTTA
>NZ_SMMB01000419.1 GCF_009711365.1 Xanthovirga aplysinae
TACAGAAGGCGGCCGTATGCTGCATAATGATGACTTGCAAATCATGCAGGACGAACTATTTATTGCCCTGGAAGAACAATACAGAGAGTTGGGGCCCTTTATTTTTAGTGGTTGTGCTATTAAACCAGGTTCCGATCTGGATACCTATAACATAGATTCTGGTTTAGTTTATATTAATGGGAGAATTTTACAATTTCATGGCAATAAGCAAAATACTTCGGCGGCAGCCTTTAATTCCCTTTATTTGCAGGAGGCACCGGCCACGCCTCAGGAATATTACGTTTTAAGATCAGGGGCAAGGGCCCCAAAACGCGTGCTCTATGAGGCCGAATTGGTCAATGTACCGCCCCCAGAGGGAGAGTACATCAAATTTACCCTGGAAGGTGGTCGAACATATCCTGATGCCCTGCGTGGGGCTTTTAAAGCTTTGAGCATAGGACATGCTACAGATGATTTTGGCGGTCATTCCACTCTGGATGTGTTAGGAAATATGAAGGTGAGTGGGTTGTCCCAATTTGGTGGAGATATTAAATCCAATGGAGACATCCGATTTGATATCATCAAAAATGAAAGCTCTAAAGGAATAATTTGGAGTGGGGTATCGGATACTCACTCCATATTTGTAGAAGAAGTGGGGAATAATGAATCCACTAACTTGGTGATTTATAATGCGGATAATGGACCAGACGGTACCATCATTAGAAATAGGTGGGGATCTCAAGCCACCCCCGTAGACATAGCTAATTTTAAAAATTCAGGAGTTACCATTAAACCTTCCTTGACGGTGGAGGGTAACCTACGAACTAGTGGGTTAGCAGATTTTGAGGGAAATATGCGGATTAACAACCTCACCAGTGGTAATTTTTGGCCTTTTGCTATAACAACAGCAGGTAAATCCAATAATTCCGGATTCTGGACAAATAGTGATAGTGTAGCCTTATATCTAAGAGATTCTGAAGGAAATCTCAACGTCATGTTAAGGTCAGATGAGGATAGTCAACTAACCCATGGTTTGGTTATAGGTGGCAATTTATCCGTACAGGGCCTATCTACTTTTAATCAACCCCTAAAAGCAAGTATGGGAGAACACTACGTCATTGCGGAGTTGGAAAATGATGAAGGTGGATTTAGATTATTAGCTAATCACGACGGTTATGATTGGTACCAGACCAAACAGAATATGAAATTATCCGGGTGGGCCGGAAATACCTTAGATGAACTTAATATTAGATCTAGAGAGAGTGTTTTTTACGGATCAGTAGAAATTGGACGTGAGCTAAAAGTGATGGAAACGGCTCGATTTGAGGGATCTGTTGAAACAACCTTGCTGGGGGCAAATCTTGTCAATGCAGATGCATTAAATGTAGTAGGAAATACAAGTATCAATCAAAATCTGGAAGTAACTGGCACAATAACCGAGGGTGGCTCAAGAGTGTTCAACACCGGTTATCTGGGAGGAACACAGTCAGGCCAAAATTATGACCTCAACACCATGACAGGAATAAAGTCGAATTAT
>NZ_SMMB01001073.1 GCF_009711365.1 Xanthovirga aplysinae
CCTTGGTTCGAGCCCAAGTGGAGGAGCTTTCATTTTCGCAATTCTTAACTTATTCCAGTTTTATTTTCCTGTTTATTGTTTTTTGAATGGTCGAGGTTGCCTTATTAATTTAAGGCAAAGAAGAGCTTAGAAACTCCTTGTTTTATTTATATATGAGTAAGGTAATAATTTCAATCTTAGGACAGATTTTAGACAGGAAAAAAAAGAAACTTAATAAGGAGTAGTTCACTTACAACTCCTCCCTCCCGGTTTAGTTTATTCTTTTTTAAATTTTGGACTAAAAGAATTATGAAAAAAGATTTTGTCTCAGGAGTTCATGTGTTTTTCCTGTCTTAATGCTCTTGGTGGATAATCGCTCAAATTATTCAGTAATTTTTCTAGGCCTTTGCAATCTGTTTTGTTTGAGATTCTTCTTTCTCCTTTGGGGAAATAAGGAGGGAAAGCAAAAGACATATTCCACCAAGGATGAGCACCATAAGGGTTTGTGCACTATGCATAATTGTGGCAAAAATAATTCCATCTTGTTCGGATATTCCATAAAGGATTAGAATTCCACTTACCATAGCATGATAGGTGCCTAAACCGCCTTGCACAGGGGCGGCCATTCCCAGCCCGCCCATTACTAAAATGGAAAGCCCAGCCCACATGCTTAGTCCAACTGTTGGGGGATAGGCAAAAATAATAAAGTATGCCATCAAATAGTAAGCAGCCCAAATGAGAAGGGTAGAAAGCCAAAAACCAGCTTTGTTTTGAAGCTTTCCGATGCTAGTAAAGCCTAAGGAAAGGTCTTTTAGAAAGGATTTTACCTTTAAAATGATAGGGTTATTCCTCAAAAAGCTTCTTTTTGAAGTAAATAGAAATATTATTCCTAGAACTCCTAAAACAACTAAACCTGCAAGGAGAAAAAGAAGATTGAGGTTGTCTTGTAATTTGTCAAAAGTATGTTCAAAAGCTGCCAGTAAATAGGATTTTAGGCGACCGAACTCAGCTACTAAAACAATGGTTAGTAAAAAAAGTAAGGCTAAAAAATCAACCAATCGTTCCACCACTACTGTGCCTAAGGAGGCCGTTACAGGTACTTTATCTGTTCTTTTTAGTACTCCACAGCGGCTTACTTCTCCCATTCGAGGTAAAATAAGATTAACAAAATACATACTCATGACAGCCAAAAAGGTTCTCCATGTTTTCAATTGAAAACCTAATGGCTGAAGAAGTAGATTCCATCGATAGGCCCTGGCATAATGACTGCTAATGGCAATAATAACCGAAAGAGCAATCCAACCGTAATTAAGCTGTTTTAACTTGCTAAGAACTACAGAGAAATCCAGGTCTCTAAAAATATACCACATTAACCCCAGAGCTACTGTCAACGAAATGGTATATAATAGTACCGATTTAAATTTTAGGTCTTTCAAGGTCTTAATTTATAGAAGACGGTTATTTGGGTCGGGGAAAATCACAGAAGGTTGGTATTCTTTTGCTTTCTCAATATCCATGGAGGCATAAGAGATAATAATTACCAAATCACCAACTTGAGCTTTTCTTGCAGCAGCTCCATTTAGGCAAATTGTTCCAGATCCTCGTTCCCCTTTAAGTACATAAGTTTCAATACGCTCTCCATTATTAATATTTACGATTTGTACTTTTTCGTTCTCGATAAGGTTTGCAGCATCCATTAAGTCTTCATCAATGGTGATGCTTCCTACATAATGTAACTCCGCTTGGGTGATTTTTACTCTGTGGATTTTCGATTTTAAAACCTCAATATGCATAATTTGTAAAAAGGTGCTATTAAAAGTTAATTAATAATTAATAATAATGTTATCGATTAGCCGGATCTCTCCGATATATGCTGCAATACATAACGCCAACTGTTGGTTTTTTTGTATAGATTCTTCTATGCTTTGGAGGGAATTTCTGTCAACTATTTCGAAATATTCCAGATGAATAGACTTTTTTTCCTCAAAAAAATTATAAATAATCTTTTTCGTTTCTGTAATGTTTTTGCCATTTAATAAATGCTCCTTGGCAAGTTGCAAGGCTTGAAAAAGCGCAACAGCCTCCAATCGTTCTATTTTGCTTAAACGTTGGTTTCTCGACGACATGGCCAGACCATCTTCCTCTCGGATAATTGGGCAACAGACGAGTTCTATATCGAATAATAGGTCTTTTGTTAATCGATCTAGAATCATGAACTGTTGTAAATCTTTTTGTCCAAAAAAAGCCAAATCAGGCTGAACGACATGAAACAATTTAGCTACAATTAGTCCAACCCCACTAAAGTGTCCAGGCCGGTGTTTGCCTTCCATTATGTGTTCTAGATATCCGAAATGTATTTGTAATTGTGTCTTTTCGGGATACATGATGTCATCAGTCGGACAAAAGACTACATCACAATTGTATTTTTGCAATAGGATTAGATCATTATCCACAGTGCGGGGATACTTTTCAAAGTCCTTGCTATCGTTAAACTGGGTTGGGTTGATGAATATACTGCAGACGGTCAAGTCACATTTGGACTTTGATGCTTCAATTAAGGACAAATGCCCATTATGTAAAGCTCCCATAGTTGGCACAAAACCAATGGATTTTCCCTCTTTTCGCCAGGTATTTAAAAAAGTTTTAAGTCCAGCGATATCCCTAAAAATTTGCATAATTCAGCAAATGAGTGAAATAAACAGGCGCAAAGCTACGTTTTTCAAAGCAAATAAGCTTGAAAACAGAAAAAAAATTGTAATTTTGTAATCCCGTTTGTACTGAAAATCAAATTATACTTCATATTATGTCGAAACTTCGTATACTTTATGTAGCCAGTGAAATCAATCCTTTTCTCCAGACTTCTGAAGTAGCTGATTTTGTGAGAAAATTGCCACAGGCAATGCAAGAAAGAGGAATGGAAATCAGAATTTTGGTACCCAGGTTTGGTCTCATTAACGAAAGAAAAAACAGGCTGCATGAGGTGGTGCGGCTTTCCGGAATTAATATAGCAGTAGGTGAAGAAGAGAAGCCTCTTATCATCAAAGTGGCCTCTATCCCTAATGCAAAACTTCAGGTCTACTTCATAGATAATGAAGACTATTTTCATCGTAAATCCGTATTCTTCGATAAAGAAAATAATTTCCATCAGGATAATGATGAGAGAGCTATATTCTTTTGTAAAGGGGCAATTGAGACAGTTAAGAAGTTAGGTTGGGCTCCAGATATTGTACATTGTAATGATTGGATGACCAGTTTGGTGCCTATGTACTTAAAGACTACCTACAAAAATGACCCTTTATTTAAAAACACTAAGTCCGTTTTTACAGTCTATGATAATGTATTTACGCATAAATTTGGTGACGATCTGATTGATAAGGTGAAAATGCTTGACATTGAAGATGGTATGTTGGATCACCTCAAAACTGCGGATTTTGGAGGATTTGTGAAAGTGGGAGTTGAATATGCCGATGCAGTAATTAAAGCTGAGGAAGAATTTAGTGAAAGCCTGAATAATTTATTTAATGATTTCCCTAAGGAAAAAAGAATTGAAACAATTGAGAAAGACGAAAACTTTTTGGACTCTTACTACAACCTCTATAATGAACTTGTTGATTAAGCGTAGCTCACTTCTTCTAATATTAGCGATTTCCTTTTTTTCTTGTGAAAAATTCAGCGAAGTAGGGAGTGGCCTAACTCCTGAAAATCCAGGAGATATTCAATTCAAACGTCTATCTATTAATCCACAGGTGATAATAGAAGACTCTATTTCGACGAATGGGCGGCAGCTTGCAGGGTCCTATGTAGACCCAATTTTTGGAAGTGTTAAGGCGACTACTTTTACACAAATAGGGTTACCTAGTGATGTTGCCGGTGGTATACCAGATGATGCTACTTTTGAGTCTGCCCGATTAGTTTTGCAATTGGATTCTTTAGGAATGTATGGAGAGTTTCCTTCTACTCAAACCGTTTCTGTTTATGAGTTAACAGAAGATTTAGTTTCTGGAGAAGATTTTATATATGATAATGTTCCAGGCAATAATGACACCATATTTGTTTTCAAACAATATTATGGCTTTGATCGAACACCGTATGATTTAAGCGGTATAGGAAGCGATCCTCAATCAATTGGTGTTGTTAGTGAAGAAAATCCTGATTCGGTGGTAGTCTCTTTGAATGATGACTTTGGGCAAAAACTTTTTGATGACATTCAAAATAATAGAGGGGGAATTCTGGATAGTCAAACTAAACTTAATAAAGGTTATAAAGGTTTGGCCATCACCTCTGAAGGAGACAATATCCTTTCTTTTTATTTTCCTCCATTGGTTAACGATACCTTGACAAGTTATTTGATTGTGGATTATAAAAATGTTGATGGGGAATTGGAGAGCTTCCAATTTGAATTGGGTACTGATAAGGTATTAAGTTATAGCAATATTGAAGTGGATAGGGGGGGGACGCCCTTAGCCAATGCTTCCTTTGAGCCATTTTTACCTGACGATGGAAAGCTTGCCCTTCAAGATGGAACAGGGGTTGGAATTCATGTTGACCTGAGTGAGTTTAAGAAGGTGGTGGATAGCTTGGATCAGATAGATCAACAATTATTAATTTCTAATGCTGTGTTAAAACTTGAATCTGTGGAAACTGCTGAAGAGGCATTTATGGGACCTGCTCCAAGTTTAAGCTTTTTGTTTTTAGCCAATGACGGGCAGAAAAAAAGCTTTTCCTTTGATAGTAAAAAACCTAATTACGCTTATGACGATAATTGGTATATTAATTCAAGGATTGAAGACCATTATATTCCAGCATTGTTGGACTATAGTAGTGAAGAAAAAGCTTACGAAGGTTCAATTACCTTGTTCCTGGAGGAGTTGGCTCAATCTTCGGATCCTGAAAGTATCAATAGCGATTTTGTCTTGTATCCCCTTGCACTAGATGTTCAGACTAGGGACTTATATGGTGATGGTCGCATTAGGGTGGTAGATGGTACATTTCATACTTCTTTCTTTTCCCGCTCATTATCAAGATTTCGGATAAAGCCAGAGGACATTAAATTAGAAATGTTTTATAGAGTAATTGATAAGAACTAATTTTTTGAGTAATTAAATCTGAAGATTTTAACCAAACTCATTAAGAATAAGTCTAATAATTTTTTTGGGTGGCAAGGGCCCTATGAAAACTTGCCTTTCTTTACTTTTTGAACTTGTGGTTGACTGCAAGTTCGAAAAGTGCCTTCTTTAAACTGTAAAAGGTCAGTTTTCCTTAAAAATAGATTATTTAGAAAAGCACTTTAACAAACTAATTAAATAAAGGGAAAAATATATGTGTGGCATTGTAGGTTATGTAGGCCATCGAGAGGCTTACCCTGTGATTGTAAAAGGATTAAAGAGACTTGAATATAGAGGTTATGACAGTGCCGGTATCGCTCTAATGAATAAAGGACTAACTGTTTATAAAAAGAAAGGAAAAGTTAGTGATTTAGAGGGGTTTATTAAGGAAGAGCAGCTTAAGAGTCATATAGGAATCGGCCACACACGATGGGCAACTCATGGGGAACCCAATGATGTGAATGCCCACCCTCATTTTTCAGCCAGTGGTAAGTTGGCTATGATCCATAATGGGATCATTGAAAATTATAGTTCAGTAAAACAAGATTTATTAAATAAGGGATACCAATTTAAGAGTGAAACTGACTCCGAGGTTCTTATAAATTTTGTTGAGGACATCAAAAATAAAAGCCAATGTAGTTTAGAGGAGGCCGTTCGATTGGCATTGACCCAAATTGTGGGCGCTTATGCCATTGTAATCATGTCGGAAGATGAGCCCAACAAACTAGTTGCCGCCCGTAAAGGAAGTCCGTTAGTGATTGGTGTAGGAAAGGATGAATTCTTTTTAGCCTCAGATGCCACCCCTATTGTAGAATACACCAATGAAGTAGTATACCTTAATGACTTCGAAATTGCTGTAATTGAAGACAACAAATTAGATATCCGAAATACTCAGGACATTCCTACAACTCCATATATTCAAACCTTGGACATGGAACTAGAGTCTATTGAAAAGGGCGGGTATGAGCATTTTATGCTGAAAGAAATTTTTGAACAGCCAAAGTCGGTGAGTGATAGTTTGCGGGGGCGGTTAAATGCAGCAAAAGGGCATTTGGTTTTAGGAGGAATTAGAGAGTATGCCAATACACTAGTCAATGCTGATCGTATAATCATTGTTGCTTGTGGTACTTCCTGGCATGCAGGATTGGTTGCCGAATATATATTCGAAGAGTATTGTCGAATTCCTGTAGAGGTGGAATACGCATCGGAATTCCGCTACAGAAATCCTATCATTAGAGAAGGGGATGTTGTAATTGCAATTTCTCAATCGGGAGAAACGGCTGATACTCTCGCTGCTTTGGAATTAGCCAAATCGAAGGGTGCAATCATCTTAGGTGTTGTAAATACCGTTGGTTCTTCTATTGCCCGAATTACTGATGAAGGTGCCTATATTCATGCCGGGCCGGAAATTGGGGTGGCGAGTACCAAAGCATTTACCGGACAGGTGACCGTGTTAACCATGATTGCTTTGAGAATAGCCTTTCGAAAAGGAACACTTTCCAAAACGAAATATCATGAGTTGTTGGTAGAGCTTGAAACAATTCCGGGGAAAATTCAAAAAGCCTTAGAACTAAACGACCAAATCAAATACATTGCCAGCATTTACAAGGACGCAAAAAACTGTCTCTACCTGGGAAGGGGGTATAATTTTCCTGTGGCTTTGGAAGGAGCATTGAAGTTGAAGGAAATCTCCTATATACACGCAGAGGGTTATCCTGCCGCTGAGATGAAACATGGTCCTATTGCCTTAATTGATGAGGAAATGCCAGTTGTTGTCATTGCTACTCACGATAGTTCTTACGAAAAAATTGTTTCGAATGTGCAAGAGGTGAAGGCTAGAAAGGGCCAGGTAATTGCTGTGGTAACAGAAGGAGATCAATTAATGCCTAAAATGGCTGATCATATAATTGAAGTACCTGCCACTCATGAAGCTCTGATGCCTTTGATATCTGTTATTCCTTTGCAATTGTTATCCTATCATATTGCAGTCATGAGGGGATGTAATGTAGACCAACCAAGAAATTTAGCTAAGTCCGTTACGGTAGAATAAGTTTTTCTCTAAATTTCATTGCAAGTTTTAAAATTGAAATAAAGATCTTTCTTATAGCTAAAGCTGTCCAATTTTAAGGGCAGCTTTTTGTGTTTATAGGGGATTGGCTTAATTTTTTAGACTTGTCGTGCCTTTAATTCTATTTGATTAATAAGGGTTTCTTTAAAGTTTTATATTTAGTATTTACCAATCATTTAGAACTTATTCCAAGTTATTGATCATTTAGGCAAAAAGATTTCAACAGGAGAATAAAGATCATTTAAGACAAATTACTTTTTGTTTTTGGGTGTTAAAATGGCTCCTGTTTGGAATTACCGATATTT
>NZ_SMMB01001099.1 GCF_009711365.1 Xanthovirga aplysinae
TGAAAAAGCCTAAGAAAGAAATGAAAAAAAAGCCTAAACAAAAATTCTTAAACTTTGTATTAGCAATCATATCCCTAATAATGGCCTTGTTCATTGGAGAATTGGTTTTCAAAGCCGTTTTGGGTGAAAAAATGGCCCTATTTCCTAGATATCATACAGATGCAAAATATGGGAAGTTTACACTAAGAAAAATTAAGCCCAATTTTACTTTTAAACACCAAAGTCCTGATGGAGTTTTTAGGTTTAAAACCAACAACAAAGGTTTTAGAAATAACTATGATGTTACATATGACCCTCCTATAAACACACTACGGGTAATCAGTATTGGTGATTCTCACACCCAGGGTTATGAAGTAAATCAAGAAGAGACATTTTCTTTTATTTGTGAGCAGAGGTTAAACAAATTTGGGTTAAAAGCTCAAGTTCTGAATGCGGGTGTTTCTGGATTTAGCACGGCAGAAGAACTGGCTTTTCTGGAAAATGAAGGAATAAAATATAAACCTGATTATGTGATCTTGGGCTTCTATCAAAATGATTTTGAGGATAATATAAAAAGTGGGCTTTTCAAGTTGGAAAATGGCTCTCTTCGGACAGTGAAAACAAAACATTTACCAGGGATAAGGATCCAAAATACGATTTATAAGTTTAAAGTATTTAAATTTTTAGGTGAGAACTCTTACATGTATGCCTTTGCATTTAATTCTGTTTGGAACTTTTTCAAAAAACGCCTGGCCAAGAAAGACAAGGGAAAACTTCAGGTTGAATATGCAATACCAACGAAGGAGGTATCACAAGCTGAAATGGACTTGCAAATTGCTTTAATCAAAAGGATGTTTAACTTTTGCCAAAAAAATAATATTCAATTGATCATACTTGATATACCTACATACGAACTGGAATCATCAGTGGGTAGGGAGTTTTTGCCCATGATCAGAAATTACTGCCATAAACTTCTTACATATGATGATCTGGCCGATAAATATGATAAATTATCTAGGGTTCATGTACCCAATGGTCATCGGCATATTTCCTCAGAAACTCATTTTTTGTTGGGGACAGAAGCGGCAGATTTTATTTTAAGTGACCAATTAAAACAGAACCAATCTTTTAGTTTAAGAACTCTTTCCGAAAAGGACTAGACAATAAAAATGCCCTATTAATGACAGAGTTTACCCAGACCGTTAGAAATTTCCTTTGTAAATATTGTTAGAAATGAATTTAAAGAGCTTTATGGACGAATTTGTTTTTTCATTTCTATAATAGGTGCTTTGCTTTTTCTTGGAATGGGTAGCATAATAAAAGTCAGTAAAACTTAATCTTATAATAAAACAAAAATATTGTAGGGTCCTCCTGAATTAGAAAAGACAATTGTAAAAAATGAATTCTCTTTTACCAGGGATATATTATTTCAAATGGTTAAACACTTTTATGGAAACAGGGAAAAATAAATTTATACGACTAACCCATTTTCGCAGATATTATGCCATGGAAGGAATTCCTAAATTTTTTTATAGAAAAGCAAACCCTTGAAAAACATTTTCTCTTTTAGTCTGTTCATGATTACGGAAGTCTCAACATCTTAAAATTCCCATGAAATGGACCAAAATTTCATATTGAAAAATTTATTGTTCTCTGTTGCAACTTTACCTTTAAAGCTTAGAAATGGATTAATTGAATTTAATTAAAACACTTAATAAAATTCCTTGTTTCATTAAGTAAACAGGTTGAAAATTCTTTCTATAATCTTCTTTCAAAAATAATAATCTTAGGTAAAATCTTTCTAAGCGAGCTCATTGATGTATTTCCAATTCTATACGAATAAAAACCCCTAACTATCTTAATAAAATTATGAAACAATGAATTCTCTAAAAGATTGATTAGGTAGATAAATTTACTAGATCAATCATGAAGCTTTTCTTATGTTTTAAAATTAACCAGGAATTAAAATCCAGGAAAGGGCTCATTATGGCTTAAGCTTTTGGGAGGAATAACATAAAGGTTTATCTAATCATTAATGGGAAGCATACAACCCATTTTCATTATGATTTTCTTTTAGTACAAGAGGAAATTTTAACACTACGAATGGTAGCATTCTTGTAGCTTACGGCCCAGCCGTTAGACAGCTTGATCTTTTCTAAATCTATAAAAAATCATTCTTTAACCCTTTAAATAAGTTTGCCCATGAAAAACACTTTCCAAAAATCCTTTGCCCAAATTTTCTCTGGATTTACTTAG
Organism: Xanthovirga aplysinae; assembly: GCF_009711365.1. Lineage (GTDB taxonomy): Bacteria > Bacteroidota > Bacteroidia > Cytophagales > Cyclobacteriaceae > Xanthovirga > Xanthovirga aplysinae. The sequence goes on from NZ_SMMB01001099.1 coordinate 2,236, forward strand.
TTGATGTAATTGTCCTGTTTTAATAACCACCTATCAGAAATTGGAATGAAACAATTCTAATCCCAGTAGAATCTGTAAATCCTTAATTCCTTGAATAATGAAAAACTTAAAAAAATTAATTTTATCGGCTTTCGCCATCTGTTTGGTAACAACTCCAAATTGGGCGCAAGTAGGACATTATAATGGTTTAGCCCTTGGAGGATCCTCCTATTTATCCTCCGAATTCCTAGATTATGGATGGGACCAAGCTTCTAAAGAACAACACAGAAAAGGAAAGTCATTTATACGTCAATTAAATGCTGCAGCGGTAATTCAATTGGGTAAAGGTCAAACGGCAACTGTTACTCAAACGAATATGGCTTTAAGGGGCAGTAAAACAATACGTCAAGCTAACTTGGCTTTTATTGCTCAAATTAGAGGAAAGCATAATACAGCAACTATAACCCAGACCAACACCGTTTCAAATGTAAAAAATGTAAAGCAGGCCAATGTAGCTGCTATTCTTCAACTAAAAGGAAATGGCAATACGGCAACCATTACCCAAACCAACACAGCCACAAATGTAAATAATGTTAATCAGTTAAATGTAGCTCATATTGCTCAAATTAGTGGTAACAACAATACAGCCACCATTACCCAGACCAATACGGCCAATCGGGTGGGAAAGCATGTTAATCAAGCCAATATAGCTGCTATTACTCAAATAAAAGGAAAAAATAATACAGCAACTATAACCCAGACCAATACCGCTACCAGGTTAAACATTGTTAATCAGTTAAATGTAGCTCGTATTGCTCAAATTAGAGGAAAAAATAATACAGCGACTATCACTCAAACCAATACAGCTACCAGGGGAAGATACATAAGTCAGGCTAATTTAGCTTCTATTTTCCAGGCAGGAGGAAAGAACAATACTGCTACCGTTACGCAAACCAATACGGCTATGAGGGCCAAAGGTGTACACCAGTTAAATGCAGCCGCTGTTGCCATGATTGGTGGACATGATAATACGGTTACAGTGACACAAACTAATACCGCCACCAGAACTCGAGGAGTTAGACAACTCAATGCAGCTAAGGCAGCGGTTATTGGAGGCCATGAGAACACCATTACTATTACTCAAACAAACCAAGCAGTTAGAGCCAGGGGTATTCATGAATTAAATGCAGCTGCTGCTTTTGTAAAAGGCTCTCATAACACTGTTACGGTCACCCAAACCAATAAAAACGTAGATCGAAAAGCTGCTGATGCCAACCGTGCTTTAGCTGTGATAGGAAAGGGAGCCGACTATAACACCATAACTATTACCCAAACCAATAAGGATGGTAAATTAAGTGGAAAGTCTAATAATGCAATAGCTCTTATCGGAAAGGGTTCTTCTAATAATACCATTACCATAACTCAGACCAATAAAGGAGATGTGTTTGGTGGAGCCCAAGCCAATGCAGCTGCAGCTATCACTTTTGGTAAATGTAATACTATTACCATTACGCAGACCAATATGTCTGACCTTCATAGTGGACAGGCTAATGCGGCTTTTGTATTCTCTAAGGGAAGTTATAATACGGCTACCGTTACTCAAACTAATAATGTACGGTAGATGACATTTTATAAAATAGGTTTTATTAGGTGGTAAAGTTGATTAGGTTAAAAGCAGTGCACTCCAACAAGTTGCACTGCCTTTTTTTAAACTCAGTTTCCAATCCGATCGTCAAGGTATAGGGTTAGAATTTTGAGGAGTATTATGTGGAAGCAATTTGAATTATTTTGACTGTCCCACAGCGTTTTTCCCTTTAACATTCTAGATAAGTTGCCAGATATAATTCCATGGATAACACATGATAAGCGATCCACTTTTTAATTGATCCGGTGAATCTTTTTAATGGTGTTCTTTCAAAAACATATTTCACCAGATATCAAAGGTTTAACATTGTACCCCAATATAGAAAATCATTTTGCTTGTTCCCATAAGGGAATAATGAAGCTTTCTTCTTTGATATTCTTTGTTTTGGATTCATAACCCTTAATAAACTCTCTAATTTATATCTATAATGGCCTTTATCTGGGAGAGTATAGTACAACTGATGCATAAAATAGGAGGGATCGAAAGATAACTATCCATCTCTACTAAAATAAAAAATGGGTACCTCTTTTTCATCGTCAAAATGTATATTATCAATCCAAATGTCGAGATGTAGATGTAATAGTATCTTGTCTTATTTCTTCTATCTAAACCTTTTAAAATTCAAGTATCAAGGCATTTGTTGTCTCTTCCACAGAACTCTTTTCATCAGAAAGATCCGTAAAAAAGTGTTTTGTGCATTCCAAGGAGTCTATTAGAAAGCTTTTTGTAAAGTAGGTGATTTTGTCCAGTTTGAAATTCTCTGTCAGCGGGTGAATTTTAGCAATGGAAACCCAATATTATAGCGAATCTCTGCTGTGAAATTTGAATATTGAGAATTAGAAAATGTCTGGCACATAAAGGTTGATTTTTTAGAAAGTATAGTCTTTAAGTCTTGAAATATAAGTTTAAACAATTTTTTTCTGTATGTAAAAGGGTTTTATTACGAGTACAAAAATTATAGGATTTATCCGTTATAAGGAGGTTAAATATTAAAAAAAGATTTAAATTGACTCTATTTTAAATTTAACTTCATTTATACTCAAAAAAACAAAAAAGCATGAAGTACTTTAGTTTACTTTTTGTCTTTTGCCTTGTGCTCATAGCTGCCTGTACGGCACCTGAAAAAGAAAAGGCTGAAGGCAATGAAAAGATTATTCCATACCCTATCCATCAAAACAAAATGGAAAATGGGTTGAATGTAGTCACTGTGGAATACCCAAGCCCAGGGCTGGCCTCCTTTTACATAGTGGTGAGAGCAGGATCTAGAGAAGAAATTGAAAAGGGTAAAACTGGATTTGCGCATTTCTTTGAACACATGATGTTCCGAGGTACGGAGAAATACTCCAAAGAACAATACCAGGAAATTTTAAAATCCATTGGAGCAGCAGCAAATGCAAATACTTGGCTAGATCGAACAGTTTACCACATGACTGGAAATGCCAATATGCTGGAGAAAATGTTTGAGATAGAAGCCGATCGTTTTCAATTCTTAAAGTACTCTGAGCATGATTTTAAAACAGAAGCGGGAGCCGTAAAGGGAGAGTATACCAAAAGTTCTGCCAGCCCATACAGCCAATTGAGGGAAGCTACGGTGAATGCTGCTTTTGACCAGCATACTTATAAACATACTACTATTGGTTTTTGGGATGACGTGGTGGATATGCCCAATCAATATGATTACTCACTGGAATTCTTCCAGCGGTTTTATAAGCCTGAATATGCCACTATTCTGGTTGTTGGTGATGTAAGCCCGGAAACAGTTAATTCCCTTTCCGAAAAATATTTTGGTCAGTGGGAAAGAGGTAGCTACAAAGCTGAAATTCCTTCTGAGCCTGAGCAAACTGAAACTCGTTTCGCCCATGTACAAAATGCCAATTTCCCAGCCTATTTAAGCCTGAACTATAAAAGCCCTGCTTATAACGATCAAGATAAGGAAGTTGCTGCCTTGGATATAATCGCTACCCTACTTTTTTCAGAAAGATCTGATCTATATAAAAAGTTGGTTGTTGAAGAGCAAAAATTACGTTCATTGAATGGAGGTTATTTCTTTACTCGAGATCCTTATTTGTTTTCTGCTAGCGCTTCTTTTGTGAATGAAGAGGACATGCAATATGTAAAAGCTGAGATAGAAAAGGCTTTGGAAGAAGTAAAAACTAATCCTGTGGATGCTAAACTATTAGCAGAAACTAAATCTCGTATCAAATATAGTTTTGCCATGGATATGGATAGTCCTTCAAATATTGCAGAAGCACTTTCCTATGCAATTTGGGTGAGTGGAGACCCTGAGTCTTTTAACCAACTGTATGATACCTTCCAAAGTGTAACTGCCGAAGATATAATGAACACCGCAAAGAAATATTTTGTACCTGAAAAAATGACTGTCGCTACCATTTCATCCCAAGAGAAAGGAGGACTTAACTAATGAAAAAGTTTAAATATACCCTGTCTTTTTTCTGTGCCCTTTTTCTGATGGCAATCTCGGTCTCAGGGCAAGAAATTGTGGAGTTAAAAAAACCGCTCTCCAACAAGATCGTTATTAAATTAATGTTCAAAAATGGCTCCATTACTGATCCTGATGGAAAAGAAGGACTTACCTTTTTAACATCTAACTTGATGACGGATGGAGGGACAGCTGAATTAACCAAAAGCCAAATCGATGATAAGATTTACCCGATGGCAGCTTCTTACTGGAGTTTAACAGATAAAGAAGTAAGTACTTTTACATTTGAGGTACCAAAAGATTATTTGGAGGAATTTTATCCTATTTTACGGGACTTAATGGTGAGCCCTTCGTTTAGCGAGGAGGATTTTAATCGTTTAAAATCAAATCAGTTAAACTATGTAGAGCAGGTTGTTCGGGCCTCTTCTGATGAAGAGTACAGTAAAAAGGCATTGGAAGATTTCTTGTTCAGAGGTACTAATTTCCAACATATGAAACAAGGAACGGCTTCTAGTGTAAAGGCCATTACCTTAGATGATGTAAAAGCCCATTATAATAAATGGTTCAACCGTCATAACTTTACCATTGGAATTGCCGGAAACTACTCTCAGGATTTTCTTAATAAGCTGAAAGCGGATATGAACAAACTTTCTGATGAAAATCCGGAAATGATCGTACCAGGAAAAGCAGAGATGCCTGATGGTATGAGAGTAGAGATTGTTTCAAAGAAAAATGCCCTTGGATCAGCCATCTTTACAGGGTTTCCATTGGAAATAACAAGAGCAAATGACGACTTTGCTGCCATGATGATTGCCAACTCTTGGATGGGAGAGCACAGAAAGTCTTACAGCCGGCTTTATCAAAAGATCCGTCAGACAAGATCCATGAATTATGGTGATTATACCTACATTGAGTGGTACGAGCAGGGGGGAAGTTATCAATTGCCATTAAGTGGGGTGCCTCGTTCCTCAAACTATACCTCTATATGGATTAGACCGGTACAAATTGCTGAAAGCCTGCAACAACAATATCCTGAGTTGAAGGAAATTAAAGTGGGGCATGCCCATTTTGCACTTCGTATGGCTATTCGAGAAATGGATTTGCTGATCGCCAATGGATTGAGCCAGGAAGATTTTGAGTTGACTAAAAAATTTCTGAGAAGTTATATAAAACTTTATATTCAAACTCCTGAAAAAGAGTTGGGCTTTCTGATGGATTCTCGCTTTTATGGTCGCCAGGATTACATCAAAGAAATAGATGCTCTGCTAGCCAAAGTAACATTAGATGAGGTGAACCAAGCGATTAAAAAGTATTGGCAAACCGATAATATGTGTGTTACCATTATTACTGATGACAGTGAGGCAAAACCATTGGCTGAAAGCATCCGAAAAAACTTACCTTCTCCTATGAGCTATTCACAATTAGTAAAAGAAGGATTAGGAAAAGAAATTTTGCAAGAGGATGATGAGGTAGCTAAATACCCATTAAATGTGAAAGAGGTTGTGATTATTAACGATGCCGATACCTTTTCTAAAACAGATGGGGTAGTGGCGAAGAATAAATAGTCAGATAGGGAAGCGATGATTTTGTTTCTCTGAATTTCAAGAAAATTTTTAATCATGCTCTAAGTAAAGAAAAAGGTCCAGACATTTTAGCTGGGCCTTTTGTTTTGCTAGTTGGTAAACTTTAATTCTTTCTTCCTACTATAAAATACCGGGGAAGTCCTGGAGATAGATTTACGGTTTC
>NZ_SMMB01001201.1 GCF_009711365.1 Xanthovirga aplysinae
CTTTTTTAAAGAACTGTTGGTAATCTTCAGAAAGGATTTAAAGAAAAAATTTAACTCCTTTAACAAGGCTTTGGAGGAGCGAGACTTGGAGTCAGCAAGGATTTATATTCATGCGGTCGTCGGAGGGAGTGTTAATTTAAGTTTAAATGAATTGACGCGGCAAGCCAGGGTAATGGAAGACGCCCTAAAAAGAAAGGAAATTAATAATTTAAATCTCGAAGTTGAAAAAATGTCTAAAATCATTATAAAAAGTGACCAGCTGATTAACGAGGTGATTTCCCGTCTGTAAAGTTCCCAATTCAAATTCAGTAAGAATTTTAAAATTCATATATTTTCTCTCCAGAATACTATTGCCTATTGGAGAAAAGACTCAAATTATTGGGTATTTATAGTTTAAAATTCACTTTTAATTATTCAGGCTTTTTGAGTAGGGGAAGCCCTGCCAATATGAATGAGTGCATCACCCATATTTACAACAGGGTTGTGGTTGAGAGCAAGAATATAACCTTCAAATGGGGAAGTTATTTTAATTTCCAAATCGGCATAAGGACTAGAAATGAATCCTAATGTTTGATTTTTGAGGATTTTACTTCCTGTTTTCAGGTGAGTTCGAAATAATCCTGCCTGCTTTGCTCTAAGCCAGGAGGAATGGGTGATGAGTTCACTTTTCTCAAGGATGGGAGTTTCAAAAGTTTTCATTTCGAGAAAATTCATAATCCGTTTAATTCCATCCAAACCGGTGTTTATTACGGATTCGTCTAATCGCAAGGTTTCTCCTGCTTCATATAAAAGGATACATTTACCATGTTTAGTGGCAAATTGTCGAAAGGAATGGTCTCTGAGTCGTGAATTTATTATAAAAGGGGGAGCAAAAGCTTTGGCTAGTTCCAAACTAGTAGGATGATTAAAAGTGCACCTAATTTGAGGGTGGTTGGCTCTGGAAGCCCCTCCGGTGTGGAAATCAAGTCCATAATCAATTATGGGCAAAATATAATTTCTTAAAAAAAAGGCGATACGACTGGCTAGAGAACCACTTCGATTGCCAGGAAATGACCGGTTGATGTCTTTTCCATCCGGGACATACCTTGAAAATTGTAGAAAACCAAACACATTGACCACAGGGATACAAATTACGGTTCCTCTTTCCACTAAATTTACTTCTTCCTTTATAGCCCTTCGTAAAATCTCCATTCCGTTAATTTCATTGCCATGTAATCCTGCTGTTAATAAAAGCACTGGTCCCTTTTCTTTTGCCCTAAAAACAAAAGTGGGAATTTCCATAGGGTTGCCAGAAGGTAATTTGGCTATTGGAAAATTTATTTTGGTGGGAGTAACTTTGGCAATTTGTATTCCAGCAATAAAAAAGGGTTCCTCCTCTTTAGGCACTGATTTTTTTTCTTCTCTTTCTTGCATTTCTTTCAATGAATTCAATGATCTTCCCAGCGATATCTACACCTGTGGAAGTTTCTATTCCTTGTAATCCCGGAGAGGAATTAACCTCTAAAATTAGAGGCCCCTTAGAGGAAGGTAACATATCTACTCCTGCCACGTGAAGTCCCATCGCTTTAGCGGCTTTTAATGCAGCACTTTTTTGGGAACGGGTTAAAGTGACTATTTCAGCTGTTGCTCCTAGATGTAGATTAGAGCGAAATTCTCCTGGTTGGGCTTTTCTACGCATAGCGCCTACTACTTCCCCATCTACCACAAAGGCTCTAATGTCCGTTCCTTTGCATTCCTTAATAAATTCCTGTACAATGACCCTTGCCTTTAAACCATTAAAGGCGGCAAGGACAGACTCAGCTGCTTTTTTATTTTCCGCAAGTACAACTCCAATTCCTTGAGTTCCTTCCAAAAATTTTATCACTAATGGAGCTCCTCCTACGGAATCAATAATTTCATCGGTATGCTTAGAATAATTGGTGAAAACGGTTTTGGGCATTCCGAGCCCTTCCCTTGCTAATAATTGTAAACTTCTAAGTTTGTCTCTGGAACGTAACAATGCCTGTGAATCTGTTACGGAGAACGTTTTCATCATCTCAAATTGGCGAATAACCGCTGAACCAAAGAATGTGACGGAGGCTCCGATCCTTGGAATAATCGCATCAAAATCATTGAGGTATTCTCCATGGTATAGAACTTGTGGTTGTTTCTTCTCCATTACCAAATCACATTTGGAATGGTCTATGATTTGAATGGTATGGTTTCTCAATTCACATGCTTCGACTAATCGTTTAGTAGAGTATAATTCAGGGTTTCTGGATAATATTCCAATATTCATTTTTATATTTTTTTATGAGAAAGGTTCTTTTTATCTACATCTACCACAAAGCGATGTTTTAAGAATTTTCTTCCAAGCAAAATTGGAAATTTCATCTGTTGCCGGTTTGTTAAAGAAAAGTCAGTTAGTATTTTTTTATTAAAGATTTGAACGGTGGTCTGGATTATGAAGCGGTTTTCTTCTTCCCCAGTAGAACTTTTTATAATTTTAGTAGTATAGTCTTCGAAATAAAAGTCCCTGTTATTATAATCTTCATGTTTGGGGTCTAATACCCTAAAGTGTAAGGTCTTTTTTCCATTTTTATGGGTAAGTTCAATTTGATGACAATGGAGTGAAGATGAAAATGCTCCAGTATCTATTTTAGCTGCAACCTGAAATAGGTGAAGTTCAGGAAGGTCAATATGTTCCTGCCTACCAATTATCTTTTTGACGGGGTTTTTGCCTTTCAAAGGAAGTTTGTTTATTTGATTATATACTTTTCGCTCCTACTCTTTAGGCAAGCTTTTATTTATTGAAACTAATTAGTGTTTAGGTAGTTTTGTAATTTAGGATTTTGACCTTTTATGCACTTTTAGGGAAAATTCAAAAGTGATAGAAGTGAGAGAAAGCTGATTAGTATTACTAACCGAAGTGATAGCTTTTTTTGTGAAAAATGAGATTGTTCAAAAAGGGCTTTTTCCGAATTCCTTAAAAAGCAATAAAAAAATCCTAATAAGCGGGAGATCTGATAGCTGTTTCTTAATTTTAGCCCAATTTGTATTCCTGTCCACCTTTTTATTTTTTTTAGTATTCATGGAGGAGAAACTGAAAGATCTATCGACACTTTTAGTCGGTGAACTTTATCATGATCATGCCTTGCGTACTCTTTACGCAACAGATGCTTCTGCTTATCGGGAAATGCCTCTTGCAGTGGTTATTCCTAAAGGTACCGGTGACCTAAAGCAACTGATAGAATTTGCTGGAAGGGAAGGCGTGGCCTTAATTCCAAGGACGGCAGGAACTTCTTTAGCTGGCCAGGTGGTAGGCTCAGGAATAGTGGTAGATGTTTCCAAAAATTTCACCAAAATATTAGAAATAAATCCGGAAGAAAAATGGGTACGTGTTCAGCCTGGTGTAATTCGGGATGAATTGAACATGTTCCTGGCTTCCTATGGATTGTTTTTTGGCCCCGAAACCTCTACTTCCAATCGTTGCATGGTAGGAGGTATGGTGGGAAACAATTCCTGTGGAGCACGTTCGGTAATCTATGGTAGTACAAGAGATCATTTATTGAGTGTAAAAGTTCTATTAAGTGATGGAAGTGAAACAGAATTTAAAGCCATTAGTAATGAAGAGTTTGAAGCCAAATGTAGAGGGATAGGCACATCTGGTGAACTGGAAACTACTATTTATCAACAGATCCAAAAAATGTTGGGAGCCGACTCTCATCAGCAGGAAATTCGTAGGGAATATCCGAAAAAAAGCATTAAACGGCGCAATACGGGTTATGCTATTGACTTGTTGTTGGAGACAGCACCATTTACAGAAGGTGCAGAAGATTTTAATTTCTGTAAACTTATCGCAGGTTCAGAGGGAACTTTGGCATTTATAACAGAAATTAAATTGAATTTGGTGCCAGCTCCACCAAAGCAACAGGGGTTAGTTTGTATACACTTTAATAGTATAAATGATGCTCTGAAAGGAAACCTTATTGCTCTAAAATATGATCCGTCTGCATGTGAGTTGATGGATAATTATATTCTTGAGTGCACCAAAGAAAGTTTGCAATATCGTCAGAACCGGTTCTTTGTGGAGGGAGACCCGGAGGCTATTTTGGTAGTAGAGCTATTGCGTCATAGCCGGGAGGAGGTTGATGCGGCCGCTCAAGAATTAATAGAAGATTTGAAAAAGGAAGGTCTGGGTTACCATTTTCCAATAATATATGGGAAGGATATAAAGAAGGTTTGGGACCTTCGAAAAGCCGGTTTGGGCCTATTGTCTAATATTCCTGGGGATGCCAAGCCTGCTCCTGTTATTGAAGATACAGCAGTGGATGTGGAAGACCTTCCTGAATTCATTAGTGAATTTAACGAAACCCTAAAGCAGTATAATTTATACTGTGTGCATTATGCCCATGCTGGTTCCGGTGAATTGCACTTGCGTCCTATTTTAAATCTCAAAACGAAAGAAGGAAATCAACTTTTTCATAAGATTGCTGATGAGATCGCGCAATTAGTGAAAAAATACAAGGGTTCTTTAAGTGGGGAACATGGTGACGGTCGATTGAGGGGGGAGTTTATTCCCTTTATGATTGGGGAAAATAATTATGGTCTGCTGGAGGAATTAAAAGATTGCTGGGACCCTATGAATATTTTCAATCCGGGAAAAATTGTTCGTACTCCAAAAATGAATGAGCAATTAAGGTATGAACCGGAAATGGTTACTCCTGATATTGAAACTACCTTTAATTTTGACCGTTGGCAGGGAGTTTTGCGAACTGCAGAATTGTGCAATGGCTCTGGGGATTGCAGGAAAACCCATTTAAGTGGCGGCACCATGTGCCCCAGCTATATGGCCACTAAAGACGAGAAGGACACGACAAGGGCCCGGGCTAATATCTTGAGGGAAACCCTAACTCAGTCTGAAAAACTAAATCGTTTTGACAGTGAGGAAGTGTACCAGGTTATGGACCTTTGCCTTTCTTGTAAAGGATGTAAGGCGGAATGCCCTTCCAACGTGGATATGGCCAAACTTAAAGGGGAATTTCTCCAACAGTATTATGATGCCAACGGAGTGCCTTTCCGTGCTCGTTTAATTGCCGAAACACCTAAAGCCAATGCCTTGGCAGCCAAGATGCCAGGTTTGTATAATTTCGTGTTCAAAAACAAGGTGACAGCAAATTGGGCAAAGAAAACGATGGGATTTGCTGCTAAGCGTTCAATTCCTTTATTGGAGGATACCACCTTAAAGAAATGGTGGCAAAAGCATCAAAGGAATAATTTTGGCCTAAAACTTGGAGAGCAGCCTAAAGGAAAGGTCATGCTTTTCTGTGATGAGTTTACCAATTATAACGATGTAAGTATTGGTATTAGGGCTATTAAGTTATTGACCCAATTGGGCTATGAAGTCATTATTCCTGAACATAGAGAAAGTGCCAGAACCTATTTGTCAAAAGGACTGGTGCGTGAGGCTAAAAAGATTGTAAATGAAAACATCAGACTTTTAAGTGAGCAGGTCAATGAGGATGTCCCTTTGCTAGGAGTTGAGCCCTCTGCAATTCTAAGCTTTCGAGATGAGTATCTTGATTTGGCAGAAAAGGAATTAATGGAGTCTGCTCAAAAGCTTTCAGAGAATGCTCTTTTAATCGATGAATTTATTGCCAGAGAGATAGACAAAGGAATTATTAAAGCAGCCCAATTTTCAAGTGAAAAGAGGTTGATAAAAGTGCATGGGCATTGTCATCAAAAAGCTCTTTCTTCTTTGGTTCCAACTAAAAAGATGCTTTCCCTACCCCAAAATTACGAGGTACATATGATTCCTTCAGGGTGCTGTGGAATGGCAGGGTCTTTTGGGTATGAGGAGGAGCATTATGAAGTTTCCATGCAAATTGGGGAATTGGTATTGTTCCCAACTGTGCGTAAACAACCTGATGAGGTCATTATTGCTGCTCCAGGTACAAGCTGTAGGCATCAAATAAAGGATGGGACAGGCCGCCAGGCTAAGCACCCTGTGGAGATTCTTTATGAAGCGTTAATTTAGTTAAAAGTTATAAGTGATGAGTTAAAATAGTTCTTGGGAAAATAAGGATTCCAATGAAACCTTATTTTCCCTCCTATTTCTTTACTATTAACTATTAAATTTTAACTTTTAACTTAGGCCTTTTTACTTTGACCTTATAACTCTTCACTAATAAAGGAACCGTTCTTTAATTATTCATTGTTCTACTGTCAAAATTTTCCTTAGCCACGCTGACGGTAGAATGAAGAAAAAGGTTTTTGCTGTAGTTGTAATCCTTCTAATAGTAGGTGGAGGGGTATTTCTCCACTTCTTGCCAGATATTTCCCGAAATTATTTGGAAAAACATAGTAATGAATTATTAGGGAGAAAATTGACATTAAAAGCTCTGTATTTTAATTACTTTAAGGGAGAAATTACCGCGGATACACTTGTTCTTTTTGAACCTAATGAAAAACAGGTCTTTGTTAGTTTTGACCGATTGTTTGTAGATATTGAATTAAAAAAACTCCTTAAGAAGGAATTTTATTTTTCAGCAATTGATATTCAAAAGCCCAACTTTAAGGTTGTTCAAAGGGGAAAACAATTTAATTTTTCCGATATCATCAAACGGCTGAAGGAAAAGAAGAAAACTTCTGAAAAAGCTCGCATCACTAAATACTCTATTGAAAATCTAAAAATTACAGACGGTTATTTTCGGTATAGGGATGATATCTATGATCGTGAGTACATTACCAATGATTTGGACTTGGAGTTACCAGCTATTTCATGGGACACCCAAACTGCCAAAACCGATTTTGTTTTCGATTTTGAACATGGAGGGCATGTGGAATCCAAATTAAATTTGGACTTAGAAAGTGCAAAGTATAGGTTGGAGTTGAAAGCCAGGGATTTTGTATTGGATATTTTAACCCCCTACCTTAAGGAGTTAATGGCCATCAACGCCATGCAAGGACTGTTTGGAGGACAACTTCAAGTAGAGGGAGAATTGGAACACCTTGCGAATTTGGAGATAAATGGAAAAGGGGAATTTAAGGAATTTCATGTGCAGGATAAGCAAAACAGGGTCCCAATTAAATTTGAGGAGTTGACTTTTGCCATTGAATCTTTTGATATCGAAAATCTGACTTTTTACCTGGATTCTCTCATCCTTAAAAAGCCGGAAGTTCTTTTGGATCTCTATGCCAAAGGGGGCAGTAATTTGAAAGAGCTATTTGCTTTTAACTATGTTCCTCAGAAAGATACCAGTAAATTTCTTTTCAAAAAGGGAGTGGATACACTTACTGTCCGAAGGTCATTCGTTCTCAAAACTAAATTACTGGAGGCCCAAGAAGGAAAGATGCTTTTCAATAATTATAGAGGAGGGAAAAATTTGACTTACCGTTTGGATAGTGTGGAAATTCATTCGGAAAAAGTCAATTATCACAGTCCGGAATTAAGAGGGGATTTAAGTTTCTGGGTGGAAAATGGGGGAAAAGTGGTTTCTAAAGTCTACTACAATTTAAATAGTAAGGTTTATGATTTAAATTTAGAGTTAGAAGATTTTTTGATTAACCAATTTACCCCTTATTTAAAAGATCGATTGAATTTTACTGCTCTGGATGGTAAGCTAACTAATAAAGTGCATATGGCTGGAGACCTGGATGAACCCCTGACTTTTACACTTTCAGGATTTAATCAATTGGACCAGCTTTCTTTGAAAGATGAGGAGAATGTAGAAATTCTATCTTTTAAGCAATTGTCTACTCTTATAGATTCCATCGATACGAAAAACTCCTTGTGTTATTTGCAGTCATTAGAAATTAATGAACCCTACTTAAAATTTGAGTTATTTCAGGATAGGAATACTTATACCACTCTAATAAAAGAAAAAACCAAAAAAGCCCAAGGCACCAAATCTGAAGAAAAGCAGTTAGGCCAGAGATATAGCACACCTGAGAAAGAAAGGGAAAAAGGCGGGCCTTCTCCCCCTACCCAGGAAGAGGTTTTTGCTGAAGAAAGGAACCCTTTAAAATATTTGGTGAAGGACCTGAAAATAAACCAAGCCATTTTATTATTCTATGATTTTACCCTTGGTGAACTTTTTAAATATCGATTGGATCATCTGAATATTAGTGGGAAGAATATTGCGTACAATAATGAGTACAATCAATTTAATATTGAATCCAATTTGAACCAGAAGGGACATATCGAGGCCAGATTGGATTTGAATCCCAATAATTACCCGGATATGCGGCTAGTCTATGATATCTACGATATGGATATGACCGACTTTAACCCATATTCTGTTTATTATACTGGTTACCCCATTGAAGAAGGAGTATATCGCCACGAAAGTAAAAATAGAGTAACCTCCCATTTTCTTAACAGTGGAAATGAAATAGTCATGAGGGATATTAAGTTGGGCAATAAACAAAAGGAGAATGCTGAATTTAATTTGCCATGGAAGTTTGCCATTTCAGTTTTAAGGGATGTTGAAGGAAATGTAAATGTTAGTCTTCCAGTTGAGGGGAATTTGGACGATCCTGATTTTCAATTAGGAAAGGTGGTTTGGCAGGCAATTCAAAATTTGGTTACTAAAGCTGTGGAAGCTCCTGCCCGGTTTTTGGCTGAAACTTTTGGATTAAGTGAGGAAAAAGTACGTTTTATTGCCTTTGACTATCTGCAAGAACGTCCAAATGCTGAGCAAACTAAAACACTGGATATCATTGCCCAAATTCTGGATACCAGAGAGGGAATAGAAGTTAAATTTAATCAGGAAACTGATGTAGAGGAAGAAAGGAATAGGCTTATGATTTTTGAAGCAAAAAAACGCTACTACATAAGGAAAAACCACCTAGATAAGGATGTTGTTCTTTTATCTGTGGATGTAGATAAAATCAATTCCATTGATGATGATGATAAGAAGTTTAGAAGGTATTTGTTCTGGGAAACAGAAACCTACGCTGATGAAACACCCTTGATAGAACAATGTCGTCTGCTGGTAGGGGATGAATTTGCAGACGAGGCAGTAAATTCTATAGTGGATTCCCGAAATAAATACATTGACAATTATTTGAATAATATTAAAAATATACCTAAAAACCGATTTGTAGTGGAAAATGTTGACCTCAAAAAGGTGGATGTAAAAGGTAAGAAAGTTCCGGGTTTTGAAGTAACTTATGGTGCTATTGAATAAGTTGTGGGTGTTTTCAGAAATAATTTAATAATATATAGCTTAATATTTGATGAAATTATTTCTGTTTGATTTAAAGGTCTAGTATTCATTTCTATTGTTATTTTGAAGATGATCAACCGGTTAAGTAAATGAAGTATTGGTTGTTTAATCATTCACGGCAATAGAGTATTATCATAATCCATCAAAATAATTGTAAACCGGATGCAGATAGCAAGAAGTTTTGAACTCAAAGAATTTCTTTCTAGTGAAGAAAAGGAGTTCTTTGCCAAACACGGCTATATCCACTATAGAGGTTTTTTATCCCCCTCTCGAGTTAAGGAAGTGGACATGGCCATTGACCAGGTGGAGAGGCATTGGATTGAAAATAATATCATTCAGATAAATGGTATTCCTATTAAGTTTGGCAAGGGAACCCATGGCCAAAAGATAGTGCATCGCTTTGCTTTTACCTCCTTATTTAATCCTGTTCTACATGAGTTAATTGAGGATCCCCGGTTACAGCAATTGATGCCCTTATTATGTGAAAATGCCAGACTGGGAGAAAGAGAAAAGGATGGTATGGTGGTAAATCATTATTACAATCATCCAGGTAGTCGGTTTCGACAAATAGGATGGCATACAGATTCCATTCGTGACATTTTTTATGGGACAAGAATCCAGCCGATGTTGAATATTGGCATTCACTTAAATAGTTTTCCTATGAAAAATGGGGGGCTTAGAATTTTGCCTGGAACCCATAAACAAAATATTGTTAGGCTTTTAACGCGTAAATTTTATTATTTAAACCGAAAGGCAGATCCTAAAGAAGTGGGCTTTAATGTAACCGCTGGAGATTTAACAATTCACCATGGCCGTTGCTGGCATAGGGTAGCTAAATGTTCTTTAGAAGGAGAAGTGAGTCGACGAAGGGTTATCCTTTTGCCCATAATAAATGGAAAATATGCCCCCAAAGATGAGTTTAGCAAAACCCCATTTTATCATAGATTTCTGCGGTTTATTAGTTAACCAGAATTATTGAATGGCTAGTAAAAATAATTAAAAAAAAACTTATGTTATACACTTTACCAGGAAGTTGTATTTCCACTTACTTTAACTTTACCATTTATAATAATAAATTGAAGTTACTAAATCTCTAAAAAAGTTTTTTACCTAATTTTTTGAGTTAAAGGATTAGTGTGATGTTAGCTCATTATTAAATATTCATTATTCATTATTAAAACTCCTCTCATGTCTTATGCTTTAATCACAGGAGCAAGTAAAGGAATCGGGAAGGCCTTGGTCCATGAGTTTGCCAGTAGGGGTTATTCTATTCTGGCAATTGCTCGTTCAGAAAGACTATTGAAAGATTTGGTCATCACTATTGAAAATAGATACCCAGTTACTGCTAAGTACCTGGCAATTGATCTAACTGAAGAAGGAGCAGTGAAGAAGGTGGTTGAATGGAGCCAGACAGAAACAAAAGAATTGAAAGTGTTGGTGAATAATGCCGGCTATGGGATGTGGGGGCATTTCAATCAGATGAATTTTGAAATGCAAGAAAATATGATGCAATTGAATATGCACTCCCTTGTTGCACTGTCTTATGCTTTTTTGCCTCAATTATTGAAACAACCCAAAGCCTTTATTCTCAATGTTTCCAGCTTAACGGCTTATCAAGCTGTACCTACCTTGAATATTTATGCAGCTACTAAGGCTTTTGTTCTTTTGTTTAGCCGTGGATTGAGTAGAGAATTAAAAGGGAGTTCTGTTTTTGTTTGTTGTTTAAGTCCAGGGGCTACCCAAACGGAATTCTTAAAAAGAGCAGGAATGGGTTCCATGGAAGGAATGGCTAAGATAGTATCCATGACCCCTGAAAAGGTAGCTAAAATTGCTGTAAACGGAATGTTTAATTGGAAGAAGGAAATTATCCCAGGTTTTATGAATTTGTTGTCTATTAAGTTATTGAAATTATTGCCCAAAGGTGTGAGTGAGCGAATCATGGAATTTGTCAGTTCCTACTCTAAGTAGATTTTTTATTCTAAATCATTAGGGAAAGTTAAATCCCTGTCCCTAAACAGCTCCTATAATTCACTTTTTTCTTAAGATATTCCGCCTTAT
>NZ_SMMB01001170.1 GCF_009711365.1 Xanthovirga aplysinae
TACCGATTGAAATAAAAGAAACTATATTATTACCTATTAATACAATAGTTTAATCTTAATAATAAACCTTTCCACAGGATTCCACTTCATCGCCTAAATGAAGCTCTGAAACAAAGAAGTCATCTAAATTGAAGCAAATAAATAGAGCACCCTTATGGCATCCTGTAGGAAAGGTGTTTTTTTAATATTTGATCTCATATCCTATATCCACCACCTCAAAGCCTTATTCATTTCCCGTAAAAGGTAAGAAAATCTTTTATATCGTACAACTTCTTTATCATTCTTAAGCCCCACAATTCTTCATTTAATCTCGATTCCTCACTTTTTCTTCCAAAATCTTAATTCCTGAAAAACCCTCTTTTCAAACCCTGAGTTGATAATTGTTGTTCTATGGAGTAGTTAAATACTCTTTTATCCTTTATAAAAAGTGCCTAACTAATTTTTTATATAAAAAGCAAAAAATCCATTTGGAAACCCCAATAATAACTTTTCATCAACTAAATAGAAATTCGTAGATGAAAACGCAAAGTAGTTCAGGGTTTAAAAAGGCATTTACAACAAACAGAAAAATTTAGACATGCTCTTAATTTATCTAGTATAAAAGAATAGGAATGCAGCTATTCATTCAGTTTGACAATCCCATAATATGAAAACATCTACTAGGAGCCAAAAATCATCCAAAGGACTATCCTTCTATCGTTTCAATACCAAAGAGGGAATAAGTCCTTTTAATCAATTTTCCTATAAACGAATTAAAACTGAAGGGTTTGAAATTGAAGAAAAGACTGACAATAGACCAACTGAGGTGGAGGTACCGGCTACATGGTCCTCTCTGGCTACCCAAATATTAGTCGAGAAATATTTCCGAAAAAGTGGAGTACCCTATGAAGAAGAAAAATTTGTAGGTGAAAATTCTGTTAAGCAACTGGTTCATCGATTAGCTCATTGTTGGAAAGAATGGGGTGAAAAATATGGTTATTTTGCTTCCTCCAACGATGCGAATGTTTTTTATGACGAGCTAGTATTTTCAATGTTAGCTCAACAAGGAGCCCCTAACTCCCCTCAATGGTTCAATACCGGTTTATTTTCCTCCTATGGATTAAAAGGAAAGCCTCAAGGTCATTACTATGTAGATCCACATACAGAGGAAATTAAACCTTCCTCTTCCGCTTATGAACGCCCCCAAGTCCATGCATGTTTTATTTTACCGGTAAAAGATGAATTGGTGAATGAGGGGGGAATTATGGACTTATGGCTAAAAGAAGCCCGAATTTTTAAATATGGCTCCGGAGTAGGCACTAACTTCTCAAAAATCAGAGCAAAAAATGAAGAACTTTCTTGTGGGGGTTACTCTTCCGGACTGATGTCTTTTCTTGAAGTCGGAGACAAGGCAGCAGGAGTCATTAAATCGGGTGGTACCACAAGAAGAGCAGCAAAAATGGTAGTGGTAGATTTGGACCATCCTGAAATTGAAGATTTTATTCTGTGGAAGGCAAGGGAAGAAAAAAAAGCCGAAACACTGATTATGGCAGGATACTCTGAAGGGTTCGAAGGAGAGGCTTACCAGACAGTGTCAGGGCAAAATTCAAATAATTCTGTTCGAATTCCAGATGACTTTTTTAAAGTCTTAAAAGAAAAGGGAGTTTGGAAGCTGAGAGCACGGACCAGTGGGCAAGTAGTCAAGGAAATCCCAGCAGAACAGCTATGGGATTCAATTGCCTCTGCAGCCTGGAGTAGTGGGGATCCAGGAGTTCAATTCGATACCACCATAAATAATTGGCATACTTGCCCTAAAGGGGGAAGGATAAATGCCTCAAACCCTTGCTCAGAATATATGTTTTTGGATAATTCGGCATGTAATTTAGCATCAATCAATTTGGTAAAGTTTTGGGATCAGGAAAAACAAGAATTTAACACAGAAGCCTTTGAATATGCTTGTAGACTTTGGACTGTAGTACTGGAAATTAGTGTATTAATGGCTCAATTTCCCTCAAAGGAAATTGCAAAACTTTCTTACGAATACCGGACTTTAGGTTTAGGTTATGCCAATTTAGGAGGATTATTAATGCGATCTGCCATTCCTTATGACAGTGAAAGAGGTAGAGCCTGGGCTTCCGGAATAAGTAGCTTAATGACAGGTATTGCCTACTCCACCTCTGCAGAATTAGCTTCCCTTTTTAGTCCATTTAAGAAATATGAAGAAAATAAAAAAGATATGCTGCAGGTTCTACATAACCATCAAGTGGCTATTGACTCTTCTGTAAATAATTTTGAAGGATTAAAAAAGAAGCCACCTACCATATCCTTTTCAAATTGTCCAAAAAATATCTTAAATGCTGCCCGACTGCAATGGAAAAAAGCCCTAGAATTAGGAAACCATTTTGGTTTTAGAAATGCACAAGTTAGTGTAATTGCACCCACCGGAACAATCGGCTTGTTAATGGATTGTGATACTACCGGTATTGAGCCTGATTATGCCCTAATGAAGTTTAAGAGCTTGGTAGGTGGAGACAAAGTAAAAATCGTCAATCAAGCCGTGGAAGATGCTTTGAAGACCTTGGGCTATAATCCTGAGCAAATAAAAAGTATTTTGGATCATATCTCAAAAACTATGACTATTGAGGGAGCTCCACATCTTAATGAAAAAGATCTACCTATCTTTGACTGCGCCAATCGCTGTGGCCCAACCGGGAAACGATTTTTAAATCCTCTAAGTCATGTAAAAATGATGGCTGCAGTACAACCCTTCATTTCGGGAGCAATTTCCAAAACCGTAAACCTCCCTCAGGAAGCCTCAAAAGAAGAAATAAAGAAAGTGTACTTTGAAGCCTGGAAATTGGGGCTAAAAGCCTGTGCCATATATCGGGATAAGAGTAAACTCTCACAACCGCTATCCGGAGAAATGATTTTTTCCGAAGCCGCTTGTTCTGCAGGAATGTGTGGCAGTATGTTAACAATATCCGCAACTGAATAGCAGATGAATTGAATTTCTATGGGTTTTCAGAGTTTATACAAAAAGACACCCACAAATTACTACTCATTATTATGAATTTTTTAATAAAGAATGTTTACAACACCTTTATACACTGCTTCCGTATATTCAATTCGCAAATAATAAACTCCACTAGAAAACCCTCCCCCATCCCATTTAAAATCCCTGGCATTTGAAGCATACACCTCTCTCCCCCATCGATTGTAAATTTGTATTCCCAAAAATTGATTTTGACAATTATCTTTGGGTAAGTTTTCTATAAAATAGTAATCCCCAATTCCATCCCCGTTAGGGGTAAAAGCATTTGCTGGCAAAAAGTTGTCAAAATCAGAAAAAATATCTTTCACAGTAACCCTTAAACTTACCGTATCACCTTTACTATAGCTACAATGACGATCGGCAACCACAAAGGTGAAATCATAAGAAGCTTCTTCGCCATTTTCCCCTAAATGTGAACAATTAGGACTCCATACCACATCAGATTCCACCTCCCCTCTTCCTTCTTTAGGTACAAATGAAAACCCTTCTGCCACATTATCATCCAATTGAGGCTCCCATTTGAGCTCGATCAAGTCAATATCTTCATCTGTACCTAAAAGGCCAAAAGATAGGGTTTCTCCCACCAATAATTCCAGAGAACTGGTACTCAGATTGGTAATTTCCATAACAGGAGGTTCATTTTCAGGTGGTAGTACATTTACCTTTAATTCAAAGGTATCATAATTATTAGCTACGCATTTGGCATCATCTTCCACGGTAAAATAGAAAATAAATTCATCCTTAACGTCCAAATCAATTTTTTCACAATTTAATTCCCACCGAAAGGAAGACTCAACTTTCTCATACCCCTCAACGGGAGTAAAGTCAATGCCGTAGTCAGAAGGAGAAAAATTGGTTCCCATACTTAATCTTATTAAGTCATTAGGATCTAAGTCTTCACCCCATAGTTCAAAAGCCAAAACTTCTCCCAAATAAACATCCACCTCAGCTTTTCCCAAAGAAGAGTTAATGTTTGGAGCATTGTTAAAGGCCGATTCTATCTTTAAATTTAATTTTAACGTATCCGATAAAGGTAAACTACAGGCATCATCTCGGGCAATAAATTCAATTTCCATTTCCTCAGGCAAATCGTTACAATCCGTTACACACCATTCGGTTTTTAAGGAATCTTCTGCAGTTTTTAGGTATTCTTCAACTTTACCTGAAAAACCTACCTTTGAGGGATCAAAATTTAGTGCGTTTGTAATGAGACTTACATTTTCACCCCCATCAGGATCCGTAACTATGGCTTGAAGGCAATAATCTTGATCCCGTCTTAAGATTAGTGTTGTCCCATCTTCCAAAAAATCACCACTATCCAAATCTTTTATTTGCACTCTTGGAGGCTCACCGGGATCTGGGCAATTAATCACCAAAAGCTGAAAATCACGGCGAACCTCTCCAATCTTAATTCCATTACGAAACTCCTCACATTTTACCCCAAATACATACAAACCCTGAAATTCAGGTTGAACGGTCAAAAAACCCTCCCCACTAATTTCCAAAGAGGGGTTTCCAGGAATAACTTTATCTTCTACCCAATCTGCCCAAGTAACTTCTTCATGAGGAGCTGGCTGTGGAACTGGAATAGCTTCAAGAGTGGAGCTAGTAAGTGGAGTCACCAAAGAATAATGTAAAGAGTCATCATCCATATCTGTTCCTCCAAAATCAAAATAAAATTTACGTCCCACACAGGCATAATCGCGAAGAGGTGGAAATAGTATTGGAGAAGAATTAATAAAGGGGTTGTTATCTTTTACAACAGGGGGAAATTCCAAATAAAAAGTTTGCCCCACCGTATTATCTGCAGGACGATAGACATTGTCAATCACATTATTTCGGCAACATCTTTCATATACAACATAATACCCCTGGGGATCATTATACACCTCTTGTGACAAATAAATTTCGGCAGAGTAAATAAGTTTACGGGTTTTTAATAAATCATCATCGGTACAATCAATATTAGTGTAAGGAACATTTTCTGAGGAACTTCTGTAAAGGGTAACTTGTGAAATATACTTATTTTCTTTCTTATCAAATATATAGGCTATTGCATCTGGGTCATCATTGGGTAATCCAGAATTAATATCATCTACATATTGTATAAGGTTTAAGCGATATTTTTGACCATCCAAGTGAATTAATTCAAATTCTCCACCAACAATGTGCGTTCCCAATAAAGAAGCAGGGATAAACAACCAAAAGAAAAGGAAGGAATAAATTGACTTTTTCATGAACCCAATTAATCAATAAAGTGGTCGGTTAAAGAAGATAATAGAAGAAGGAACTTTTTGATTTTTAGTATTTTACTATAATTTTTAATGAAAAGAAAGTTTTTATCCTTGTCAATTTCCTTCTTCTGCCAACTTCTCTTTATTTTTGCGCCTGATTATGAGCAGAAAGAAGAAAAATATAGTAATTGAGAAGCTTCCTATTGAAAGTGTGGCAGCGGAAGGAAAATGTGTCGCCCGTCATGAAAATAAGGTGGTATTTGTAGAAGGTGTAGCACCCGGTGATGTGGTAGATGTTCGGGTAAAAAGAAAAAAGAAAAGCTTTTTAGAGGCTTACCCCATTCATTTTCATGAATATTCCAAACTTCGGGTTCAGCCCTTTTGTAAACATTTTGGGACTTGTGGGGGATGCAAATGGCAACATCTAACTTATGAGCAACAATTGCATTACAAACAACAGCAGGTAACGGACAATCTACAGAGAATTGCCAAAGTGGAATTACCAGAGATCAGTCCTATTATGGGCTCTCAGCAAACCACTTACTACCGAAATAAACTTGAATTTACCTTTTCTAATAAACGCTGGATTACTCAAGAAGAAATTAATTCAGCTGAAGAACTTGATCGGGATGCGCTTGGATTTCATATTCCAGGTCGATTTGATAAAATTCTTGCCATTGATCATTGTTACCTTCAACCGGAACCTTCTAATGAAATCCGCTTAGCAGTGGACCAATATGCAAAAGCTAATCAATTAACTTATTTTGATCTGGTCGAGCAGGAAGGTTTATTGCGCAACCTCATCATAAGAACGGCCAATACAGGCCAGGTGATGGTAATTTTGCAGTTCTATTACGATTCTAAAGAAGAAATTGAAGGGCTGTTAAAATATCTACAAGAAAAATTCCCGCAGATCACATCTTTGCAGTATGTTATTAATCCAAAGGGAAATGAAACCTTTCACGATCTGGAAGTTAAAACCTACTCAGGAGAACCTTATATCACTGAAGAGATGGAAGGACTAAAATTTCGTGTGGGGCCAAAATCCTTTTATCAAACCAATGCGCAACAAGCCTACGACCTTTACAAAGTGACTCGTGATTTGGCCGGCCTGAAAGGTCATGAAATTGTCTATGATCTGTACACCGGAACAGGAACTATCGCCAACTTTGTAGCAAAAGGAGCCAAAGAAGTAATTGGAATGGAGTATGTGGCTGCAGCCATTGAGGATGCTAAAATTAATTCCCAAATTAACTCCATTGAAAATACCCGCTTTTACGCTGGTGATATTAAGGACCTTCTGGATGATGGATTTATGAGTACACACCCTCATCCTGATGTGGTAATCACTGACCCTCCAAGAGCTGGAATGCACGCTGATGTGATAAAAATGCTCCTGAAGGTAGCTCCAAAGCGTATTGTCTACGTAAGCTGTAACCCGGCAACACAGGCACGTGATCTGGCTCTTTTAGATGAAAAATACAGTGTAAAAGCTGTTCAACCAGTAGATATGTTCCCACACACCTACCATGTGGAAAACGTAGTCATGCTGGAGTTGAAAAGTTAGATGGGAGGTTTGATAGGAAATTTCTTATAAAAACTAGGAAAAAGCTTCTTAAAAACACATTTAAGAAGCTTTTTTATTTCCAATTGTTTCCTATCGTTTCCTGCCATTTCTCATTGTGTCTCATCCAAAAACCTAATTTCTTAGTATATTTTTGTCCGCGGACAAAAATTTCGAACGGCTTCAAATACTATAAATTGAAACAAATGACAATACCCAAAGAATTTGCTGACGCAGTCTTACTACTCGGAATAGGTGCGGTATTGTTTTCAATACTCATATTAAGTTCAAAAAAGGAATCAAGTTCATCAAATCGAGTTGCACTTGTTATTCTTTTGTTTGGATGTATTCGTTTCATCGGTATTTTGATGAGGTCAACAGTGCATCTTCATGGAATTCCAGTATACCTTTTTTTCGATATTAAGCTATTTTTTGTGGACGGAATTCTTATTTATTGGTTTTCCAGTACACTTCTTGATAAAAATTTCAATTGGAGGTTTATGTGGCCGCACCTTCTCCCAATTCCATTTATTATGATTACTGCGGTTTATCCACTTTTTACAATACCACTCCATGAATTAAACAAACTTTATTTCAGTCATGCCTTTGCTCAGGAATCTAACGCCTACGAAACTAATTATATCCAAAATACCCTGATTTCTATTATTGTATTTCATAATGGCTTCTACCTCTTTTTAAGCTTTAAAAAACTCAAACAATACAGATCAGTAATTAAAAATCAGTTCTCAAGCCTATCAAAAATTAATTTGAATTGGCTTTTAAAATTACTTATTACCTGGTTTTGTTTGCTCTGGATCCCACTTGCGATTATGAGTTTTTCATTAATCGATCATTCTTTTGACTACCTGGGCATAAGAAACCTATTTGTAATATGTATAGTATCCATCACTATTTACTTTGGCTATCATGCCACATTACAAAAATATCAACTGGTTGAATCTGGCGATATAAAAAATAATAACAAGGCAAAGAAGTCATTTAAAGAAAATGAGGAAGAGCAGTTGGAGGGATTAGCATCTACTTTCAGAGTATTAGAATCATACATGACGGAATATAAACCTTTCCTTGACCCGGAGCTATCTTTAGGGGAACTGGCAAAACGTGTGAATATTAAGCCTCACCTTCTTTCTATGGTTATCAATAGGAAGTTCGAAAGTAACTTCTTTGATTTCATTAATCAATACAGGATAAAAGAAGTTTGTAAAGAATTAAAAAGCACTAGTGACCCGATAATGATTATCGCATATCGCTGCGGTTTTAATTCCAAATCTACCTTTAATGCTGTTTTTAAAAAGTTTACGAACATGACACCTACAGCCTTCAGAAAGCAAAAAAGTCACTAAATATTTGGTCTGACCTTATAAACTCGGACTTTTGAATTACTTATCCGAATTAAATTTGCTACCTAAGTTTAATGCAAGAACCATAAAATGAGAAAACTCAAAACTTGTCTAATATTTATACTATTGACAATAGCTCAGTTAGTAATTGCAAAAGAGAATAAGGAAAACTCTAATGATATACCTGAGCTTCAAACCAAAATCGAGCAAATATTAAAAAACAGAAAAATCCCTGCCATAGGAATTGCCCTATTAATGCCTGATGGTCAAGAATGGGTTACCTCCATTGGATATAAGAGTTTAGAAGATAGTATAGCTGCCAATGAAAACACAATGTTCCGAATTGGCTCAACTGCAAAAATGTTTGTTTCTCTTGCTATTCTAAAATTGCAAGATGAAGGAAAAATCAACCTTAATGACAAAATAAGGAAACATATTCCTGAAATCTCTTTTCAAAACAAATGGGAAAAAACTGATCCGGTAATCATTGCACACTTATTAGAACACACTACAGGTTGGGATGATCTTCATGGCATTGAATACACGCATAACCAAAGTGATCCGATCTCATTAAAAAATGCGTTAGACCTCCACCCTCACTCCAGAACATCACGGTGGGTTCCTGGTACCAGAGTAGCTTATAGCAATTCAGGACCGGCAGTTGCAGCATACATAGTTGAAAAAATCACTAACATGCCCTTTGAAAAATATGTTCAGGAAAATTTTTTCAAACCCTTAAATATGACAACTGCCACTTACTTCAATTCTGAGGTATACAAAAAGCATGGTGCTTCACTTTATGTAAATAATGTAAAACAGGACTATTGGAACTTAATAATGCGGCCAAGCGGGGCAATCAATGCTTCACCTGTAGACATGATAAATATGCTTAAGTTTTTCACATTAAGAACAGATAGTACAAATATCATCAGCCCTGAAGCTTTTAAGAGAATGGAAACAGCTATGACAAGCACTGGGGCAAAAACAGGCTTAGAAATGGGATATGGTCTCTCCAATTACATCAAAAACAATGGCCTTATACTTTTCAGAGGACATGACGGGGAAGTATTCGGTGGCCAGACTGATTTCAGTTATTCAAAAGAGCATCAAATGGGATACGCCATTATGATTAACAATGACAATGGTATCGCTTTGAAGCGGATTGGGAATGAAATAAAGAAATTTCTTAGTAAAAAAGTTCATAAAAAAACGTTGAAATATTCTCTTAAAACACCAACCATAAACGAAGGGTATTATGTCCCAATCAGTCCACCGAGAAATTGGGCTCAGTTTCTATTAAATATCGGACAAATTCACGATTTGCGTATTGAAAATGACACGATTAATTTCGGTCCCATCATTCAAAAAATAGGTAGAATGCAAAAGTTCATTTTTGATGGCAAAGGAATAAAAGCATTAAAACAGGATAAAATCGCCCTGATTGAATCAAATGATCCTCTGGAAGGGAAAATCATTCAAACAGGCCTTTCTTTTGGAACAGGCCAAACATTCAAACCCATCTCAGGAATGCTGGTCTTTACGCGCTTACTATTAACAATTTCATGGGTAAATTTAACTATAATAACCATCTTCATTGCTCTCATATGGATCATTAAGCTGTTGTTAAGGCGGTTAAACCCAGATCAAATAAGAATACGAATTTGGAGCATTTCACCTAGTATTATAATGGTGATACATATATTATGCTGGGTCGCAATAAAAAAGCAAAGTATCGAAACGCTTGGGTCAATCAATACCTATACAATCTCAATAATGATCTCCGGCATCCTGTTTGCATTGAGTGTGGTTTTAAGCGGGATAATAGTTTACATTGATTTTAAAAAAATCAATCATTCAAAATTCCTTTGTTTCTATCTTTTGACCCTATATATTTTTAATTCAATCATTACAATTTATCTGTTTT
>NZ_SMMB01001037.1 GCF_009711365.1 Xanthovirga aplysinae
AGGAGAAAAAATAGTTGCACGGGAGTGTTTGGTGGATGGAAATGTGCAAGGGAGAAAATTAGAAGAATTTTTTACAAACCGGGCCAGATTTATTAGTTCAACTTATAAGGGGTATACTGAACAAGACTATTATCAAAAGACCCTTCCGGAATTTGATAAAATACAACAAATCCCTACCGAAAGTGAAATCAACCTTTGGTTTGAAGACGACCTATTCTGCCAGGTGAATTTTTGGTTTGTTCTTCACCTTTTAAATCAATCGAACAAAGACTATTTACTTTACCTGGTAAGGCCAAAGGTGGCAAATGAGTATGGATTTGGAGGAATGAAGGAATCAGAATTAATTTCCGCTTATGAAAATAGGTCAAGAATTTCAGCACTAGAATTTCAACAACTAGCCAAACTTTGGAGATTATATCAGGAAAATAAACACTCCCAAATGCTTGAATTGGCAATAACCTTAAAAGACCGATTTCCTTTCTTGCATCCTGCCATAAAAGCACACATAGACCGAATCCCCAGGAAAGGACAACTGGGCAGACCAAAAGAAGTACTCCTCCAAATTATGAATGAACTAAAGACAGATCAATTTGGGCCTATCTTTAAGGTCTTTTGCAAAAGAGAAAGTATTTATGGATTTGGTGATCTACAGGTCAAAAGACTTTTAGATGAATTAAAGAATAACCATTAACCTTTTAAAAAAATGCCAATTCTTATTCCAGAAACACCTTTTATTTATTTTCCCAGAAATAATCTCATAAATTTCAACTACAATTCATATACAGTATCATTCTTTAACTCCTCCAAAACAAAGGAGCTTTGCACATTGGATAGCTCTTTGATCACAGACAATTTATCGACGGCAAATTTTTGGTATTCATTCATATCGCTTACAGCAACTTTTAGTAAAAAATCATAATTGCCCGACACATGGTAGCACCCCATGACTTCCGGTAAACTTCCGATTTCCTTTCTAAAATTATCCATTAATTCCTTAGAATGCTTCGCCAATGAAATCTGGCAGAATACAATGATGGATTTTTCTATTTTGGTCCCATTTAACAAAGCCACATATCCTTTTATGTAGTTTTGCTGCTCCAACTTTTTTATGCGTTCATAAGTGGGAGAAACCGATAAACCCACCTTATCAGCAATCTCCTTAGTATTCTGTTTCGCATTCAGCTGCAATTGCATCAATATCTTCTTATCGATTTCATCCATGGCAGAAAAATTTTCGGTTTTGAAAGTCATTAAACATCAAATCAGAAAATTAATCTTTAAATTTTATTATAAAAAGATTTATTAACTGTATTTATAAATTAAGTAGAAATTAAAAATTGCATTTAGTAAATTTACAGGAAAATAAATCTGGCAAATATGGAAAGTGCAGTGTTGAATTCATTATCCCAAAAAGATAACCAAAGATTAAAACTATTAAAGTCAGAAATAGAAGAGGCTAGGGATTTGGCCATCGGTTATCCTGTTTCTAAAGACTTTGATATTTCAGAAATTAGTGATTTCCTCCAGATCCCTATCAATAATGTAGGGGACCCTTTTGAGGATGCCACTTATAAGGTTCAAACCCATGAATTGGAGCGTGAAGTAGTAGCCTTTTTTGCAAAATTATTTAGAGCACAACCGAATGATTACTGGGGCTATGTAACCAATGGTGGGTCAGAAAGCAACTTATATGGTCTGTATTTAGCAAGGGAACTGTATCCCAAAGCCATGGTATATTATTCCGAGTCTACCCATTATAGCGTAAAGAAAAATATCCACCTGTTGAACATTCCTAGCATTGTAATCCGATCACAAGAAAACGGTGAAATTGACTACGAAGACTTTGAAAACACTCTTCGATTAAATCGTCATAAACCAGCAATCGTATTGAGCACTTTTGGCACCACAATGAAGGAAGCCAAGGACGATATTTCAAAAATAAAAGGAATTTTAGGGCATTTAGCCATTCAAGACCACTATATCCATTGTGATGCAGCCCTTTCAGGGACCTTTGGGGCCTTTATGGAACCACGCATACCATTTGATTTCAAAGATGGGGCAGATAGTATTTCCATTAGTGGTCACAAATTTATTGGCTCCCCCATACCTACAGGCGTCATCGTCACCAAAAGGTCCAATAGAGACCGGATTTCCAAAGGGATATCCTATATTGGTTCCTTAGATACAACGATCACTGGCTCCAGAAATGGACATAGCCCCTTGATTTTATGGTATGTTCTAAAAAAACAGGGAATAGAGGGACTAAAAAAACGCTATCAACACAGTCTGGAAGTAGCAAAATATTGTGAAAAAAGACTCAATGAAATAGGAATAAAAGCCTGGAGAAATCCAAATGCCATAACAGTGGTACTACCAAAAACACCAGACCAGATTAAAGATAAGTGGCAATTGGCTACCGAAGGGGATATTTCCCATGTGATCTGCATGCCGAATGTCACTAAGGATCAAATTGATGACTTTATCTTGGATTTAGCAACTTGTGAAGAAAAAAGAGAAGAGGAATTTGAATTTGAGTTTTAACTACTTCTTTAAGGCACTTATTAAGGGATTGTGTCTCATTAAAAGGGAGGATTATCAAATAATGATTTAAGATAAACAAAAACAAAAGTATCTGGGAGGGTCTCATCTTTTTAAGGTCCCTCCCCATTGCCAATTAGAATTCACACTTCAACCAAGAAAGCCAAACCTCCTGATAGACTTGAGGGGTGTATTTATTATTCCTACACTTTAATAAATCTCCCCGAGAAATTATTTACAATAGAACATCCAATCACTGAAAACTTCCAATAAGTATCATTGAATCTCTGGCAGACCTACTCCCTTTTCCAAAAAACTTTTTAGACTCTGGGTAATAAAAAAGTCCCAGGCCGACGAACACACTTCATAGCAAATGAAACTTGGGACCAGCCCTTCATGACGGAAACTTAGTTCAACCAAGTTTTCATCCTTTTCTTTAATCTCCCAATGTAAAGTAGTTCCCAGCCATTCTTTCTCCATTCCATCTAACCCCTTATGTACTTGATGAGATTCTATACATTCCCAACTAATTTGGTCAAACTTTTTTAGTCTGATGACTCTAAATGTCCAAAACGCCTCTCCAAAAGAAACCTTAAAAACATCACCTATTTGATCGACAGTCTTATCAACAGTCCCCCACCATTTCTCCACTTTCTGGGTTAGGGCAAAAAAGACATCCTTCTTGGTTGCAGTAACAGTAATAAATTGTGTATAATTTTTCATTTTATCTCCCTTAAAATTTTCGATCTATCTAAAAAGAGGCTATTCCAGTACATGTCCACCAGAGTGATTAAGCATTGTACCAGTCATAAACCCGGCCAAATCAGATGCAGCCAGAACAGCCACTTGAGCAGTTTCCATGCCATTGGTTAACCTTTTTAATGGTACTTTTTCTTCTACACTAGCTTGCATTTCCTCTCTTGAAATCCCAATATTCGCTCCCATGGTAGTGAATGTATAATCAATTGTAGAGGATTCAGTCATGGCTTCTGATCGCACACAGATTACCCTAATCCCTTCTGGCCCCCACTCCTGTGCAAGTGTCTTTGTTAAAGCCTCAGTAGCAGCATGAGAGGCAGTTAAGGCGGTAGTCCAGGGAGGGGCAATTTTGGACAAAGTAGAAGTGATAAATATAACAACACCACTTTTTTGCCTCGACATATGCTTATAAGCTGCCTTTGCCGTCACAAACTGTGTTCCCGTAGTGGTTTTCATTGGAATTAAAAACTGATCAAGAGAAACTTCAGTAGCAGGTTTACCATGATTGTACTCTGAGGTTTCAGAGGCTGATAGATTTATTACGATATCAATTCTACCAGCTAAGGAAGCCACAGTATCCATATATTCTTCCACCTCAGCCTCATTTAATGCATCGACTGTCTGAATATTCCTAGCAATACTTAAGTTCCTTAAAACATCTGACTTAATATCCGACAGATAAACATCAGCTCCCTGGTCAGTAAAAGCCTTGGCTACTTGTTTGCCCAAATTTCCAGCAGCTCCGAAAACTACGGCAACCTTGTTTTTCAATAAATTGTTTTTCATTCTACTTAGGTTTATTTAATTTTAAAACAGATTTTTAAACAAAACTGGTTTCATTATTAAACCGGTTTCTAAATATAGAAAACTGATTTCATTTTGCAAGCAGAAAATTATTTTTTGTATGGAAAAGTCGATAAAGTACAAATCCCATTGCCCTCAATATTTAGGCTTGGATGTATTTGGAGACAAATGGACATTGTTGATTATCCGAGATATGATTATTGATGGAAAACGTCACTTCAGGGAGTTTTTGAGCTCAGAGGAAAAAATTGCTTCCAACATACTAACCAATCGCCTACAAGCTTTGGAGTTAGAAGGAATTATCCGTAAAGAGAGTGACCCTATGCATAAACAAAAAATTATCTATTCTTTAACTGAAAAAGGTATTGATCTCTTTCCTATCCTAATGGAAATTGCTAAATGGAGCATCAAATACAAAGAAGTTGACATAGAAAAAGCTGCCAGAGCCAACAAAATAATCAAAGGAGGAAAAGAGACACAACAAGCCATAATGAAGGAGCTAAAAAGAGAGCATAGTCCCAATTAAATTAATTGGGGATTACTTTCTGGACTTCACATTCTCTCCATTTACCTTAATTAGAGCAACTTGTAATGCCAGTTGTGTTTAACCTTAATTATTTGACTAAATGGAAATTTAAGGTCACCCCAATTCCTATTTAAAAAGAAATGATAAACTACTCTAATAATATCTTTTCTGAAATTCAGAAGGACTCTCACCACACTTTTTTTTAAATAAGCGAGAAAAGTAGGAATAATCCTCGTACCCTAGAGAATAAGCAATTTCCGAAAAATTATTTTCAGCATGAAGAAGCATCCTTTTTGCTTCAAGTAGAACGCGTTCAGCAATTAAGTCGGAAGTTGTTTTTCCTACCATTGTTTTGGTAATTCTATTCAGATGTTTTGGTGTGATATTCATCCAATCCGCATAAATCATAGGAGATTTCTCGGTGAGGAAATTTTGCTCAATTAATTGCTCCAATTGCTGTAATTTTTTCGAATAATTATTCGATTTACTAACTTTCAAATAGCCCTCTCCCATACATATTCTCGATAATTCGATGTAAATCAAATCAATTAAACTACATAGCTTATCCTGTTTCATCAATAAATTTGCATAGTATTCATCATGAATCATTTTAAAAAAATACTCAATCACTTGCTGCTCGTTTTCATTCAAATAAATGCAGGGAGAATTCTGCAAAGAATAGAAAAAGGGGAAGTTATGAACACGTTTAGCCGAGTAGTTTAAATCATAAAATGATTGGGAATGAAAAAATATGAATCCATTAATATCCTGCGACAATTCCCAATGATGGGTTTGTCCAGGATTGAGCAAAAACACACTTCCAGGTCTAATAGGGTAAGAATTAAAGTCAATTTCATGGATACCTTCACCTTGGGTAAATAATACCGTTAGAAAAAAATCATGTTTATGGGGTACCGTCACTGTTTGATAATTGGCCTTTATATGATCAGACAAATTATTGAAATAAAAATCATCGCTATCCGCAAGAGTTTGAAACTGTTCGATATTCAAAATGGGTAGTCTGCTCATCAAATAATTACTTTATGTCTTATTTGTCCAAATATATGCAATTTTCATCCATTGTCTTCAATCACTAATAGCTCTAAATTTGCAAATAAACAATAAAGGCCATGAGTCGAGTATTAAACATCATAAAAGAGAAATGTCCCAAATGTGAAAAAGGAGAGATTTTCCAAAATAAGGGAAATATTTTACTTCTTAAGTACCCAAGAATGAGAAAGCAATGCCCTCATTGTTCTCACACTTTTGAGATTGAACCAGGATTTTTCACAGGGGCCATGTATGTCAGTTATGCATTAATTATACTAGAAATGGTGACTATATTCTTTATCAGCCTTTTCCTCGTAGAAAACGTCATGAATATTTTATGGGGATTCACCATTGGAATCATTTTATTAAGCTTTACAAACTATCGGTATTCAAGGGTGATCTGGATGTATTTATTTACCAATAAGGAAGGAACTTGAAGGATTAGTTTCCTGCATTAAAAGCACTCCCCCTTTAACTCTTTCTAACTATTACCAATTAAACCAAGAGACGAAAATACAAAATGTGGGTGCTTTAAATATATTAAGCTCCGAGAAGAATCTTTTTTAGAAATAAAGAAATTAGCATATACCCTTCCCGTAAACTTTCTCTATTTTTGAAGGACAATATAAATTTCCCTCCCCTTCACCTTACTTTCCTACCTATTCCAAAGGACCCCTTTTAAAAGCCTCAAAAAAGTAGCTAAATAGCTAGGTCAAATGTAAAAACTTCATAAAGGGATAGAGTATTTTATAAAAAAGGACAGCTGGAATTGGTGTAGACAAAGGGAAAGTATAGAATTAGGTAGAAGTAATTCAAAAAAGAATCAATTAAACTAAAGATAAATAGGAAAGGCATAGCCTTTTAAAAATTGAAAATTAAATTAATAAAAAGAGCTCCAAGAAAGCATAATTCTTTGTTTATTTCAATAAATATTACACTCAAATGAAATTTGAGAATATACGACTAAAAAAAATACAATTATATTAACAAAATAAATCTAACAGGTAAGATCACGAATAATAAATAGGCCAATTGAATATACCGAAGCCCCTAAAAAACTACTCTTCTTAAACTTCAGATGTACCACATAAAACAACACCTTTACTCCCTGAAACCTTATTTAGTCTCACTAGAAGATCATTAAAATGATTAAAAGCACACTACATATTG
>NZ_SMMB01001107.1 GCF_009711365.1 Xanthovirga aplysinae
GGAGTTCCCTTAAAAAATGTAGAAGGAAGTTTTGAAATGCTATCCGACTATGAAAGTGGAGAGCTAATCTCAGCCGAATATAAAGTTACAGAAACAAAAGATGTAAGTATTGGGCTTTTTGACCCTATTGAGTTACACTTACAAAGTGTCACTAAATATAAAGATTGTATTTATTGGATTCATAGTGAATATGAAGGGACTAAACCATTTATGGTAATTGCTCAAAGGACTGGTGGAAAATACAATGTGAAAAAATTTAACTTGCCTCGATTTATGGACTCTTCCTGTAGTGATGGAAATGAGGTGAATCACCCCAGTAATATGCAGTTAATTGGCAAGTTTCTTATGATTAGTATTGAAGCCGAATATAATCCTTTAGATTTTATTAACGACCGTGATAGCCATCACATGTTTGTTTTCTATGATCTTTCCGATCCTTATAACCCTGTTCTTTTGGATACACGCATCGAATATTGTGAGTCCAATACTTTTGGAGGGGGAATTGCTTATCACCCAATCCAGGAACGGTACTATGTGGTAACTACAGGGAAAAAAGTTTATCGAAGTAATCAGTATTTGCTTGGAGACTCCGAACTTGAATTTGAAGAAATAGGAGAGTTGTCTTCTAATAGTGGAATCAAGACCTCAGCAGGAAATAATTTAATTGCTCAGGAGGATGGCAGTATTTACTCTGTAGCCTTTGAGGGCGATGATGGAGATGATAATAAAGTGTTTCTTAGAAGGGTGATTAATCCGGAGGGAGAAATAGAATTAGGAGATAAAATCACTTATAACTTGGGGGCTAAGGATGAAACCCACTTTAGGTGGGGCGGGAGTTTGGTGGTACATGGTGAAGATTCTTTTACCATTATAGCTAATGAAAGGGAGTTGCATTCAGGAGGATTCAGTGATTATTCCAGAATTCGAGAGTGGCCAGTAGATCCTGCCTTACCCTATCCAGGAAAAACTTACAGAGTACGACCTAAATGTAGTGCTGCGGAAGATTTTAGCTTACAGGTTTGGTCAGGAAATTCAGGTGATGGAGAAAATGTTCAAATGCAGAGTAAGTACGAGGATTGGGAATATTGGAAAGTGGTTCCTACTGACGATAATGAAGGTTATTTGCTGAAAAATGCACATACAGGAAAATACATTTCAATAGAAGGTAAAAGCACCAGTAATAATGCTAATGTCCACCAGTGGAAGGATGGCAATAAGAATGATGACAATAATACCTTAAGGTTTGAGCCTTTGGGGAATGGTTTCTTTGTATTACGTTTCCGTCATTCTAATCGTGTGCTGGCCATTCAAGGTTCTTGTGGAGATATCGCACGTCAAACTAATGTGCGACAGGAAGAATATAAGGGGTATAACGATCATAAATGGGAATTTATTGATGAGAGCGTAAGCAGCTCCACTCTGTCATCAAAAGTTAGTCTACTGGATAATAAATATAATGAGGAGTCAAAAGTTTCAGATCTGTCTTTAAAATTAGTGCCAAACCCTTCTAGCTCCAATACTCTGATTACCTATCTGACAGCAAAAAATCAATTGGCAATCATTCAAATTATGAATTTAGATGGGAGTGTAGTTTTTGAAACCCAACAGCTTTCAGGGCAAGAGGGAGAACAGAAACTGGATTGGCTGGGAGTGGATAATAGGGGAAACCTTCTTCCGAAAGGAATATATATTTGCAGATTGCAAGTGGGAGAACAAATCAGTGTTGAAAGAATAGTAAGGTTTTAATCTCTTATTTTCTGAGGGTGAGTTAGATAAAACTTACTAAGTTTAAAAGGGTATCTGCCAGGGAAAGCTTCTAGTTCCACTACCTGGTGGGTGCCTTTTATAATTAATTTTTTATTTTGAAAAGGTAAAAATTATCCTCCAATTTTAACCATGCTTCTGTTTTCAATGGTGGTAGCCTGAGTATTTTTCAATTCTTTGTTGAATTGCCCTCCCATAAAGGCATGCTTTCTGTTTAAGCTGTTTTGGATTAGATGCTCCAGTTTTTCTCCTTTTCGTAAGGCCCCTAATAGGTCGGTTTCTTCTTTTCCGAAAAGGCAGTTTTTCATTTTGCCGTCTGCTGTAATACGCATGCGATTACAATCCACACAAAAAGGTGCACTCATAGTAGTGATAAATGCAAAAGTGCCAGGAGCATTGTATAATTTATATTTTTTGGCGGTGGCATGTTTTTCGTCCCGGAGTTTGATGAAATCGTAGGAATCCTTCACTAATTGGAGCATTTCCTGGGCCTTAATCACTTTCTGATATTCCCATTTATTTCCGCTAAAGGGCATAAATTCAATAAAGCGTACATGAAGGGGATGCTTTTGAGTGAGTTGAATAAAATCCAGAATTTCATCTTCGTTGATGCCTTTCATGGCAACCACATTCAATTTTACATGGAAGCCCTCTTTTTGAAGCAAAAGGATGTTATTCCAGACCTTATCCAGGACAGCACGTTTGGTTAACTGAAAAAAGCGAGAAGGCTGCAGGCTGTCGATACTTACATTTAAGGATCGAATTCCCGCTTGTTTAAATGTATCTATGAATTTATCTACATAAACGCCATTGGTGGTTAAACTAAGCTCTACCGGAAGTTGAGCCAATGTTTTAATGATTTGATCAGCTCCTTTTCTTACCAAGGGTTCACCTCCAGTCAGCCGAATTTTATTTACTCCCAACTTTACAAAAGTTTTGGCAATGGATTCAATTTCCTCTACTTGCATTAAATGCTTTTGTGGCATACAGGAAATATTCTCTTCGGGCATACAATAGCTACACCGAAAGTTACAGCTATCGGTCAAAGAAATTCTTAGATAATCGTGAACCCTATGGAATTGATCCTTCATTATTTACTTTAGCTTTTGCCGACTTTCCCTTAAAATACTAATTCCGTCTAGATTTTCCTCTTGCATCTGGTAAATACTTTAACAGGAATAAGGCGAGGAAAAAAAAGACGAACGAACCAATGGCTGCAGCTAGGGCAAAACCTTGGTTTTCGGATAAGGCATTATTTAGGGTGCCATACAGCAACCAAATCTGAATACCCACAATACCAATTAACAGAAAAATAATTCCTACCATTAAGGTATTGGTCTTGTTGGGATGCGCCTGATTTTGGGCTTCTCTAAAATC
Organism: Xanthovirga aplysinae; assembly: GCF_009711365.1. Taxonomy (GTDB): domain Bacteria; phylum Bacteroidota; class Bacteroidia; order Cytophagales; family Cyclobacteriaceae; genus Xanthovirga; species Xanthovirga aplysinae. The sequence goes on from NZ_SMMB01001107.1 coordinate 3,142, forward strand.
ACTCATGGTATTATTCCTTAACTGATGGTTTTACTTTCTTTATATGCACTTACGTATACTTTTTCATTTTTTATGTGCACACTTAATTGCGGAAGAGGACGTGGTGGCGGTCCTGCCAATACAGTTCCTGTGTCCGCATCGAAGAAACCTTTATGACAAGGACATTCGATTTTGTTAATTTCGGCATTGTAACGCACTGCACAGGACAAATGTGTGCATTTTTGTTCAAAGGCCCTCCATTTTCCTTCCGAAAGGTGTATTAATAGGTAAGGAATATTTTTTTCTCCCTCAATGATAAACTCTTTTGTTTGGCCTATGGCCACATCTGAGGTATTGCAAATAAAATGTTCTCCCTCTAATTCCTTGCTTGGAAATGCAAAAGATTTTATGGCAATGATGCCATTTCCTAATGCCATACCCCCTGATAAAAGACAGAGGAATTTTGCAAATTCTCTTCGGGAAACGTGGGTGGCTTCGTCCTTTTTAACTGGAAAATCCTTTTTCCAATTAGGTGTTTCTTTCTCTTTTGAATTATAAGCCATCTTTTTTGGATTAAGGTCTAATGTACTTTCAATTCCGTACTGCCTTTCGGCATCATGATATTCACTTTGGTGTTCACGGTTTCACCTCCAAATTTGATAGTGTTTACCGGATCACTATCCGGGCGTTTTTTCTTTATTTCCTCTCGGGTACCATAGAATAAAGCTCCACTTGGACAAACCGTTGCACACATAGGTTTCTTGCCAGCGCTGGTTCTGTCATAACACATGTTACACTTCATCATCAATTCGGCTTGCTCCTGTTTTTGAGGTACGCCAAAAGGACAGGCCAGTACACAATTGGAGCATCCGATACAACGTGAGGTATTTGCCGAATGTACCACCCCAAAACTATCTTTGGTAATGGCATCGGCCGGACAAACATTGGCACATACAGGATCTTCACAATGCATGCATACTTGTACCGTTGTCTGAACTGTATGGGCCCTATCCACATAATGAATATGGATCATACTTTCTTGGCCATTTGTTTCACATTCGGCACAAGCCATTTCACAAGCATGACAACCGATACATCGTTGCATGTCCACAAAGAACTCCATGTCCTTGTCATATTCTGCTACAGCCATAATAGGTAGTTTTAAATTCTTTTAAATACTTTCATGTGCTTTAGCCTCCGATGCTTCAGGAGCTTTTCTTCCCATGGGTATCAGTTTACAGGCACAAACTTTAAATTCAGGAATTTTTGAAATTGGATCCAGGGAACCAATTGTCAGCTGATTGGCTGATTTGCTTCCTCCCCAATGGTAAGGAATGAATACAGTATCTTCCCTTATAGTTTCAACCAGTTGAGCAGGAAATTCTGCTTCTCCTCTTCGGGTGACCACTCTTATAAGATCCCTGTCTTTTATTCCGTATTGATAGGCCAGCTTCGGGTGGATCTCCAATAAGGGTTCCGGATATTGATCAATCAATTTTCCGATTCTCCGGGTTTGGGTACCACTTAAATATTGAGAAACGACCCTTCCAGTGGTCATGATTACTGGGAATTTTTCATCAGTGATTTCTTCAGGATCACGGTAGGGTGCAGGGTTAAAATGAGCTTTTCCATCGGGAGTAGGAAACTTTTTATCCTCCCACAAACGAGGAGTTCCGGGGTGATCTAAATCCGGGCAAGGCCAGAATACCCCCATATTTTTCTCTATCTTTTCGTAGGTGATTCCGTAGTAGTTGGCAGTTCCTCCCTTAGAGGCCACTCTCAGTTCATTAAAAATTTCTTCACTGTTTTTATAAGCGAATTTATCTCCTGCACCTAAGCGATTAGCAAGTTCCAATTAAGATATCACTGTCACGTCTGGCATTTGCAGGGGGAGTAACAGCCGCCCGAATCCTCACTACTCTTCCTTCTGCTGTAGTAACTGTTCCCTCTTCTTCTTCATGTAAAGAAGTAGCCATAACTACATCCGCATGACGAGCCGTTTCACTAAGGAAAAAGTCAATTGCCACGAAATATTACAGTTTTTCAAGTGCTTCTCGTACAAAATTGTTGTTTGGAAGAGAAACCAGTGGATTAAAGCATAAGGAGATCAAACCTTTGATTTCTCCTCTGTGAATGGCTTCAATAATTTCGTAGGCAGTTAAGCCTTTTCCTGGCAATTCTTTTTCTTCTATTCCCCATACCGTGGAAATGTATTTTCTATGTTCAGGATTGGTGATGTCACGGTTTCCTGGTAATTGATCACATTTATGACCATGTTCCCGTCCTCCTTGTCCATTTCCTTGTCCGGTGATGGTGCCATAGCCACAATAGGGCTTGCCAATTCTTCCGGTTGCTAGCACTAAATTGATACAACTCACTACATTGTCTACCCCTTTGGAATGATGTTCAATGCCCCTTGCATGCATCAAAAAGCTGGTTTTAGCTTTTCCCCATAACTGTGCGGCTTGTTTGATTAAATCGGCCTTTATGCCAGTGACTTCTTCAGCCCATTCCAGGGAATAATCCTTTACCGCATCAATAGCATCCTGGAAGCCACTGGTATGGTTCTCAATAAATTCATGGTCCAACCAGTCATTTTCTACTAATTGCTGCAGCATGGCTCCAAATAAAGCGGAATCTGTTCCAGGCCGAACGGCCAAATGCAGATCCGCTGTACGGGCAATAGGAGTAACCCGTGGATCTACTACAATTAATTTAGCCCCATTATCACGTGCTTGCCAAATGTAGTGTGTAAGGGTAGGAAAAGTTTCACTTACGTTGGTGCCGGCAATTAAAATGACTTCAGCATGAGCCAGGTCTTCCCAGTTATTGGAAGTTCTGTCTAAGCCAAAAGCCTTTTTATTTCCTGCTCCTGCACTTACCATACACAAACGGCCATTATAGTCCAAGTTGGCAGTTTTTAATGCTACACGAGCAAATTTTCCTACCATGTAACTTTTTTCATTGGTTAGGGAGACCCCTGAAAGCATGGCAAAAGCATCATTTCCATACTGATTCTGAATGCGCTTGATTTCAGAAACGGTTTTGCTCATTGCTGTTTCCCAGTCAACCGGTTCAAAACCCTCTCCTTCTACCCTTTGGATGGGGTTAAGTATTCTATCAGGGTGATTATTTTGAAGATAACGTTGTACTCCTTTTGGACAAAGTCGTCCTTCATTAAATGGAAATTCCATCCAGGGCTCAAAGCCTACTACTTTATTCTCTTTTACTTTTAATTGAATCCCACATTGCATTCCACAAAAACAGCAATGGGTTTTTACAAGCTTGTCGGGTTCGGAGCGGCCATAAAATCCTTCCTGGGGGGAATATTGCTTGGTCGGACCAAATCCTTTAACTAGCTCAGAGGCGGATATAGGTAACTTTGCCATAAGTACTATTTTAATTTTTTAAGATTTTAACCGAAAAATTTCCCTGACTCTTTTCGAGCCTTATAATGAGCTTTTGCCAGGACGGACCTTTTCCCTTCCGGACTAAAGTCCAAATGATTTCTTCCGTCTTCCAGATTAAAATCAAAGCCTAAATCTTCGGTTATTGTCTTTAAATCATTCACATGCATTTTTGAAGCATACTCCTTCTTTGTATGAGGACAGACAGCCATTCCTCTCTTTTTTCCTTCTGTTCTATAAATATTGGCCCCTAATTGGGCTGGGCGTTGAAAGATGTGGAAAAACTTGCCAAAAGGAATCCACACTAAAAAAAGGATCACCGTAATGGCATGGGTTACGGACATGAATTGGTTGGTTTTTCCTTCCAGAAAGGTGTAATCGTAAGTAATGCCCAAACCCGTTACTGAAATAGCAATCAATAAAACCAAAGGCAACCAGTCCCCCTCAAATGATTGTGTGGCTATAAGTCCTCCATTTGTTAGTCTTCTGCGCATCATCATCACCGCTCCAATTACCACCAATACAGAGCACCAGGGCAATACATGGAAAATGTTGAAGGCTAAAAAAGAATTCAATTGAAATTTGGCTACACTATAACCAAATGCATGTGCCTCGTAGGTGACAGTGGATCCCGGTTCGAAGGTGAAATGAATCCAGCCCAGGGTAAGCGGAATGGTAACTAAAAAAGCAATCATACATCCTGTAGCTAATAAAAAGTGCCCAATCCACCGTGATCTTCCTCTTGGGTAGATAAATCGTTGGAATAAGATGTTTCGAACAAAGAGATTTAAGGATCGTCCGATATAGGGAATAAAGTTTCTACTGAATAAGAATTGCCAAGATCGCCTCCAGTACATTTTAGTGGGAGGACGCTGCAGCCAAACCGAATAACGATAGGTGATGCCAAAAACCGCAAATAAGGTCCCGACCAGGTAAGCAATTAATGCTGCATCAAAATTCTGCAAATTACGGGATCCAATAAATACCAAAAGAATGGTCAAAAGAAGAGCAATGGTGGCTTTTGTAAAAGCTTTTCTATCCAGGGTTTCAAATAATTTAAACATAAAGCATTCTTTAAAGTAATCAAGAGGTATCAGCCTCATTCTATTCTAATAAAAAGTTATGCTGTGAAGTCCTTCATCTTAATGGGTGTAACTTAAGTGTTTGCACATTGTAAAGGACGGGAAGAAAAAGTGCCTATTCAATGATAATTGTCATGTTTTACTATGATTGATAAACCATAGGGTGGTTTGGGATTCGGCAATAGAGAGGTTGAAGTATGCACTTTGCTTTGTAGGAACCCTTTTTAATAGAGATGTTTGTTTCTGTTAAGTATTAAGTGGGAATTTGGGGGCTTTATATTTTTCTTAAAATTTTCGAAATAACTTTTGTTGGGAATTTCTGGTCGATTCTGTTAAAAACTAATTCATTGGGTTTTCCTTTTTTGCTATTCTTTAATAGCTGTGGTACTCCTAGCTTTTTAAAAATGATTGGTAGGAAGCAGGGGGGAGAGCGGTTGACTTCTGGGGTTTAATTTTTAAATAAGTCTAAAAATAGTCTAGGTGTTGAATTACCTGGGATTGTAAAACCGAATGGATGTTTGATTGGAGGAAGGATTTAATTGAATTATTTTTCTTGTGGATTGGGTAAAAAACAACCCTTGTATTTTAATTTTGTTTTAATATTTATTAGAATAGGTTATAAAA
>NZ_SMMB01000875.1 GCF_009711365.1 Xanthovirga aplysinae
CATAAAATTAATAAATTATTTTAAGTCTAAATTATATAAGAAATGAGTTTACTGGTTGTTGGTACCGTAGCTTTTGACGCTATTGAGACGCCTTTTGGGAAAACAGATAAGATCATTGGTGGGTCTGGTACCTATGGGGCTCTTTCTGCCTCTTATTTTACCAATAAAACTAATATTTGTGCAGTGGTAGGAGATGACTTTCTTGGTTCAGATATAAAAATGCTTAATAAGCATGGAGTGAATACCGAGGGCCTTCAAATCAAAGAAGGGGAGAAGTCTTTTTTCTGGTCTGGAAAATATCACAATGATATGAATACCAGAGATACCCTGGCGACAGAATTAAACGTATTGGCAGATTTTGATCCCGTGATACCAGAAAGTTATCAGGGGTGTGAATACCTGATGTTAGGGAATCTTACTCCTCAAATTCAAAAAACGGTAATTGAGCGTCTCCATAAGCGGCCTAAATTAATCGTAATGGATACCATGAATTTCTGGATGGAAGTTGCCTTGGATGATTTGAAAGAGACCATGAAAATGGTAGATGTGCTTTCCATTAACGATGAAGAAGCACGCCAACTTTCCGGAGAGCATTCCTTGGTAAAAGCAGCACAGAAAATAATCGCTTTGGGACCTAAGGTATTAATAATTAAAAAAGGGGAACATGGGGCTCTATTATTTAATGAAAATCAGGTTTTCTTTGCTCCAGCATTGCCTTTAGAGGATGTATTTGATCCAACAGGGGCTGGAGACACCTTTGCAGGTGGTTTTATAGGTTATTTGGCTAGCACAAATGACACTTCCTTTGAAAATATGAAGAGAGCAATTATTTATGGCTCTGCTTTAGCTTCTTTCTGTGTGGAAAAGTTTGGTTGCGAGCGGTTAGTGGAACTTTCTGATGAAACCTTGAATGCGAGGGTTAAGGAGTTTATTGATCTTGTCCAATTTGAAATTGAAATGGCTTAATAATTAAAGGTATAGAAATTCTAGATAAGGGAAATAACGGTTGTTGTTTCCCTTTTTTTATGCCCTTTAATTGTTGGAATAAAAAAAATGTGTAAAACTGCGTAACAAATCGGCCATTGGCCGTACTAATCAATTGAATATTTCGGATGAATTGGCCAATTAGAGTATTTAAGTAAATAAATATCCATTAGTTTCTGTAAAGTTTTTTGAAGTGCTATCGTTTTTTTTGAGGGGTCGTTAGGAAAAGTACTTTTTGATTGTGAGGGGATGGGGCTATTCAATTGTGAATTCTAGTTTGATTGTCGGTTATTGTGGGGGAATAATAATTGAGGTGAAATGGAATTCTCCGAATTCTATGATGTGTTTGAGTATAGAGTTTTAGGTTTGGAAATATTATGGGTATTGCGGGCAAAAATTTGATATATTTTATTAGAAAACTTACATTTGGTAGGTTTTTTCTACTGTAGATTACAGGTATGAATCTACTTTTTAACTATTTTTCATTGAATTAATTTAACATGATGAACAAAAAATCAATTTTATTTCTCTTGTTAATGATCCCTTTAATGGGGCTTCAGGCGCAGGACAAAAAGATCGAATTCCAAGAGTATGATCTGGAAAATGGATTGCATGTGATTTTACATCAGGATAAAAGTACTCCCATTGTGGCGGTAAGTATGATGTATCATGTGGGGTCAAAAAATGAGAAACCAGGTCTTACGGGGTTTGCCCATTTTTTTGAGCATCTTTTATTTGAGGGATCTGAAAATGTCCAAAGAGGAGAATTTGATAAATACATTTCCAATGCCGGAGGAATGAATAATGCCAATACTTCTTGGGACCGTACCTATTATTATGAGGTATTGCCATCTAATCAACTAAAATTAGGGTTGTGGTTAGAGTCAGAAAGGTTGATGCATGCCAAAGTAGAAAAAAAGGGAATTGAAACACAAAGGGAAGTAGTAAAAGAGGAACGTAGATTACGGGTAGATAATCAGCCCTATGGAACTGTAATGGAACAGACCTTTAAGCATGCCTACAACGTTCACCCATACAGGTGGCCAATCATTGGTTCTATGGAAGATTTGAACAATGCTAAAGACGAGGACTTTGTGAATTTTTATAAGACTTTTTATGTGCCTCAAAATGCTGTTTTGTCCATTGCCGGAGACATTGACTTTGAGGATACAAAAAAATGGATTGCTGAATATTTTGCAGATATCCCTGCTGGAAAAGCGGAAATTCCAAGACCTACAGAGGTTGAGCCTGCTCAAACGGCTGAAGTTCGGGATGTAGTGTATGATAATATTCAGTTGCCAGCCGTAGTTCAAGGCTTTCATATTCCTGCTCAAGGGACTAAAGATTATTATGCTGTAAGTATGTTGGCTCAAATCCTGTCACAGGGACAGAGTTCTCGTTTAAATAAGGCCTTAGTGGAAGACCAACAGAAAGCGCTGCAGGTTGGTGCTTTTCCTTTAGATATGGAAGATCCAGGTTTGACCATTGCCTTCGCTATAACTAATATGGGAGTAAAGCCAGAAGATGTGGAAGCAGCGATGGAAGCCGAATATGATAAATTGAAAAAGGAACTGATTTCTGAAAGGGAATATCAAAAGTTGCAAAACCAAATAGAAAATGATTTTGTAAGTGCCAATACTACTGCAGCAGGAATTGCGGAAAATTTGGCTAATTATTATATGTATTACGGAAATTCCAACCTGATCAATACAGAAATTGAGCGCTACAGAGAGGTAAGCCGTGAGGACATTAGGAAAGCGGCTAATACCTATTTAACCAAAGAAAATAGGGTAACACTTTATTATTTGCCAAAACAAGAGCAAAATAATTAATCTGCTCAGTTAATATTCCATTTTAAAGATTTATAGAAATGAATAAAAGACTCATATATTTATTTTCGCTGTTGTTTTTGGTGTCGACCCAATTGTCGGCTCAAATTGATCGCACAAAGGCCCCTGAGCCAGGACCTGCCCCTAAAATTAATTTAGGAGAATACAAGTCATTTCATTTAAAGAATGGACTGCAAGTATTTGTGGTGGAAAATCATAAAACTCCAAGAGTATCCTTGCAGGTAGCACTTGATCGAGATCCTGTTATGGAAGGAGAGAAGGTGGGTTACTTGAGTATGGTAGGCTCATTGATGCGAGCAGGGACTACAAATCGAACCAAGGAACAATTAGATGAGGAGGTAGATTTTATTGGAGGTTCTCTTAGTGCATCTTCTACAGGAGTTTATGCTTCTTCATTAACCAAGCACTTAGATAAGATTACTGAATTAATGTCAGATGTTTTATTGCACCCTTCCTTTCCTCAAGAAGAATTGGATAAGGAAGTCAAGCAAACCATTTCGGCATTGGCTACAGAAAAAGATGATCCTAACGCTATGGGTGCCAATGTTCGGGCAGTTTTAAATTTCGGAAAAGATCACCCTTATGGCGAATTAGAAACGGAAGAAACCGTTGGGAAAATTTCCAGAGATGATATCTTAAATTACTATAAAGAGTATTTACATCCGGAAAAAAGTTACCTGATCATTGTAGGAGATATTAACTTAAAAAATGCCAAGAAGTTGGCTAAAAAGTATTTTGGAGGATGGGAAAGAGGAAATATTCCTTCAACAACCTATCATGAACCTAAGGCACCTGCTTCTACCAAAATTGCCATCGTAAATAAACCGGGAGCTGTTCAGTCCGTAATTGGTGTTACTTACCCAGTACAGTTGAAACCAGGTAGTGAGGATGCCATTAAAGCGAGTGTGATGAACAGCGTTTTAGGTGGTAGTTTTTCTGCACGTCTTTCTCAAAATCTCAGAGAGGATAAAGGCTTTACTTATGGTTCTTATTCTTCTCTTTCCTCAGATCGACTAGTTGGGGATTTTAATGCGTCAGCCAGTGTACGAACTGAAGTTACGGATAGTGCCGTAGTAGAATTTCTTTATGAGCTCAACCGAATTCGAGATGAAAAGGTAGGAGAGGAAGAATTGAAAAAAGTGATCAGCGAAATGACCGGAAGTTTTGCTCGCTCCTTGGAAAGGCCACAAACTGTAGCTCGTTTTGCGCTTAGAACCGCAATGTATAATCTTCCAGAAGATTATTATGAAACCTATTTGCAAAAATTAGGTGCTGTAACTCCTGAAGATATCCAGGAAATGGCTAAAAAATATATCCTGCCAAATAACGCGAATATCGTTATAGTGGGAGATGCCAAGAAAATCGCTCCAGGTTTGGAAAAGATAGCTGAGGTGAAATACTACGATATGTATGGCAATGAGGTCGAAGCTCCTAAAACTGAATTACCTGCAGATTTGACCGCTGAAAAAGTACTTTTAGACTACATTAATGCTATTGGAGGGGTGGAGGCCATTAAAGCCATTAAAGACTCCAAAGTACAAATGAAGGCTAGTGTTCAGGGAATGGAATTGGAAATGAATTTCATTAATAAAGCTCCAAATAAGAAATCTTCTGTGACTAGTATGAATGGTATGGAACTGCAAAAGCAGGTATTTGATGGAGAGAATGGGGTAATGATTGCCAGAGGGCAGCAAATTCCAATGGACGAGAACCAAGTAAAGGACCTGTCTATTGACGCTCTTTTTGTTCCGGAATTAGAATATGAAGCTTTGGGGGTAAAAACTTCTTTGCAAGGTATTGAAAGAGTGGCAGACAGTGATGCTTATGCCGTAGAAGTGGAGTTGCCAAGTGGTACGGTTTCAATCCATTATTTTGATGTGAAATCTGGATTAAAAGTTCGTCAGCAAAGCTCTGTTAAAACTGATCAAGGTGAAATGACCATGAATACTGATTTGGAGAATTATAAGGAAGTAGGAGGTATAAAATTTCCTTATACCATAGTTATTCCGATGGGACCTCAAAAAGTGAAAGCTGAGGTGGTAGATGTTAAGTTTAACACCGGAGTTTCTGACGAAGTGTTTGAAACAAAATAAACTAGCTTAATTAATAATGAAGAATGAATAACTAGGATAGACAATTAAAAAATTCTTAATT
>NZ_SMMB01001131.1 GCF_009711365.1 Xanthovirga aplysinae
AAAAAAAAATCTAGCAGAAAAGAAAGATCTTATTGAAGCTTAGGACATTGATGAATGAAGGGTAAGAAAGGACAACTTTTCACTCTTCATTCATCACTAAATTAACCTTTCACCAACGTAAGGCAGTTTTCCATAAAATTTTCGTACTGGGCATTTATTTTTTCCCAGGAATAGTATTCATTTACTTTACGGACATTATTCTTGATAATTCTGGATTCACTTTTCTTTTGGACATTTTCCAACAAGTAAATTACCTCTGCATAAGAACTAAAATAATAAGAGTCTGTACCTAAAACTCCCCGGTTAAAAGGGTTGTCGTGAGCACAAATAAAAGACCTGCAAGCCATAGCTTCCAATAAAGAAGGATTTGTTCCTCCCACGGAATGGCCATGGAAGTAAATGTTGCTATAATACCTGAGGTTATTTAGCTTTTCCAAATCATAGATTCCACCCAAAAACTTTATTTTATCCGATGAGAACTTTCTCTTTAAATATTTTCCGTACTTGGTTTTCCAATTTCCGATAACTAAAAAAGGAGAATCACACTTTTTAGCTTTTACTACCCCCTCCAAAATAAGTGAAGTATTGTTTTCAGGCTCCAACCGAGCAACTAGCATATTGTAATTAAATGGAACCAGATCTAGTTCCTTCAAAAATGAAGCATCTGGAGAATTAAAAACCTTTGCTCCATAAGGAATAAATTCTGCCCCCACCCGATATGTTTTTTTTAAATACTCCCTTATTCCCTTAGAATCCGCCACTAAATAATCACTCCATTTAACAGCTAAACTTTCTGCGAATTTCAAAAATTTACGAACCCCGAAATTATATTTCGTTCGCTTCCATTCCAGACCATCCATATTGGTTACCACCACTGAGTTTTCAGGCATTAGCCAACCCCAAATGGAACTGCTGGTATAACCCAATTGAAGGATTACATCAAAATCTCGCTTTTTGGCATCCAAAATACAATTCAAATCATAAATAAACATGCCAAAAGTTCCAATTCGTTTTTCAGGATCAGGTTTATAAATTAAACGAACCCCCTTCCATTCTGCTTCTTTATAAGGGTGATTAGAAGAGTTATAAACATAAACTTCATGTCCCTTATTCACTAAGTAGACTGAAATATTTGCTGCAAATTGCTCAAAGCCTCCATAATAATTAGGTATTCCTCTGGTTCCAATAATTCCAACTCTCATATTCGGCATTCAATTTTTTCACCTCTTAATCCGGGCTAAAATCGAAGGAAACTGGATGTTTTCTGAAATTGGGAGTTGGTAAATAATACTAAGGGTAATCCAATACTTTAGAATAGCCCTCAAAAGGAACTAGAAATTCAAGGGCCCCCAATTTCCAAAAGTAAACAACTCTAACCTTCCTTATTACAACATGGGCAGGTAAAGAAGGTTTGAGTGAAATGGTGAATTCCTAATCACTTCTTATCTTTAAACTTGGAATTTATCTCAGGGCCAAGAAGGCTGGAGTTATTAGGCAGGAACATAAATACAGAGCTAAAGAAAGAAAAATAAAGAATGCCTTTGTTCATGGCTAACATAGACTCTGTGCAGAAACCAAAAAGTAAGAGGAACAAAAAATAAAAGTGCACCACTCCTGAATATTGATAAGCATACCGGAATGAGAAATAAAAAATAACTAATAACAACAACAATCCAATCAGGCCTAACTCCAAAAAGGTCTGTACATATTCATTATGAGCTGAATAACCCAAATATCCCCTTTTGCTAAGCTCAGATTCTATATAAAAAGAATTAAGGTGAATTTGGGTATCTCCAGGGCCAAAGCCAAAAACAAAATCTCCTTCTTTGATGATGCCCTTAATCCCCAGCTTCCAAATTAAAAGCCTTAGATTCACTCCGTTTAAACGAGTTTCAATAGGCATTTTATCCATAAAAAGCATTTTATAATCCCCATCGAATAGCCCCGTTTTAAGCCTTTCCCGTATAGGTTCATTGAAATACATAAAGGCTCCAAAAAGGGTAAGAAAAAATAGACTGAAACTCAACATCAGCTTTTTTAAATGTTTTCCATACCAATGATTGATATGTCTGTACAAAAGAATAATCACGAATACAACAAGAAGACCCATCATCATTTTGGATGCACACAAAAAAATAACCATGAAAAGAAAGCCTATGACTAGTAAATGAAGACCTTTTAAATAATAATCCCACATTCCCCACTTTTGATCCAATCGATGTGCTAAAACACCTACGCTAAAAATGCCAAACATGGCAAAATAAATAGCATGAGCATCTATGGGTCTAGTTAAAGAATGAAAAAAAAAGTATGCAGTATTCCCATCTACTAAGTAAAGCTTTAAGGCATGAAATAACAGCAGACAGGAGGTAAGTAGATAACCCACAACAAAAGACCCAAAAATTAATGTCTTCTCATTGGCTTTTAATCTAACAGATGTGCTTAATAAAAGGGGAAATAGCAGAATGGAGGCCCGTTTCTCCAAGGCAAATAATCCTTCTCCCATATTTTGAGTGAATAAAAGACTTAGTACATTGAGGAAATAAAATAAGACAAACACTAACAATTTAGGATCTAGCCAATTAATGCTAAACCGTTGTTTCAAATTGGGAAGGATTAACCAACAAATAACTAGCTGAATGATGGCTAAACGATTCAATGTTATAGTGGTAGGGAGGGTAAGGGCAACACAAATTAGACTAAAAACATACCATTTCTCTCTAAATAATTGGTGAAGGGTTTTTTCTTCCTTTAACTGCACTAAAACCATAATCCATATTTTTTTTAGAAAGATGTCATAACTCGATTGGGTTCCAAGACTATTTTCTTGAAAAGAGCGATACTTAGAAGAATTTAAATCAGTATTCAGGGAAAATTAAAACAAGGAATTAAGGTTACAAAGGGTACGCGACATAGTAACCCTTTCAACCAGGTATACTGACAATTATCACTAATAATGGAAATTCATCGAAAGCGCGAAGCAGGATAGATGGCAGGTTCTACAAACAATATTAAAACATATAGTAAATAGAAATTGGACATTACCCTTCACTAGGTATTTTTCTTTATAACCTCTCAAATTAATTATTGATTTTTGGCAGTACCACTACCAAAAAAATAATTCTTAACTTTTACAGCAGAATCATAGTATTTTGCCATAAACTTTTTAATGGAGCCAGCATCCTTTCCAGGAAACCAATCCGTTGTTCTTCGTTTTTCAATTAAATACTTATGATCCGTATAAGCATAGGTAGCAATGGAAGTGCGAAAGCTACCTTCAGGAAAACTGGTTTTATCATACCCATGCAAAGTATAACCTCGGGTTTTCTGTATCACCAAGCGGTTAAAGGGAACATCAATTTCATTTTTTTCTCCACTTCTTAAATCTTCCAGCCTCAATTGCCCCCCATACTCAGGTTTCCAGTTTTTATTTAAATATAAAAGCAAGTTCATGTTCCGAAACCATGTTTTATTCAGAGGATGGTAATTGAAGTCCAAATGCATATCCAAAAAACTATTCTTCTTTCCCTGATGTAATCCACCGCCATGATTTTTAGGGTCAACAAAAATTGGTTCACATGCAATAAAGCTTAAAAAATCATTCATTCGCTGTGACGAAAGGTCATTATAGAGTTCTTCAAATTCCTCTCCTAGCGTCTTGTAATTTGATTTTTCAAATTTATTGTTTGCAAATACATAATCCCTGCTCTTATTTACCAACTCCGGGATTTGATCATATAGACTACCTAACTTTTCTCTGTCTATAATTTCATCCAATACTAAATAAGGAAATGGCTTCTTTGTCAGATATTCAAACCTTAAATCTTCCTTGTTTTTTTCCAGAAAGTCAAAATCTATCATTATTCAATAGTTAATTAGTTGGGTATATTGTTAACCCTGATTTTCCAGGGAAAAAAGCACTTTATTTCCTTTTCATTTTTATTGAACTTTTAGATTCAATGAAGAAACTCGAGGTCCTCAAATAATTTCCTATCCAAATCCCAGGTTAGAAATACCTCCATCAAAAGCTACTCCTGCTCTCTTAATACCTGTTGGTAAGCCTCTAAAGTCATTTTTGCTGTAATTTCCCAAGTATATTCCTTCATAATTCGACTTCTTAGGCAATTATTAAATGGTTCTTTATAAGCTTCTTCTATAGCCTTCGCAATGGAATTAACATCATCCGGTTCACAATAAAAGGCATCTCCTTGAAAATACTCCTCCGTATCCCCTTTTCTACTGATCACAAGTTGGCAACCTTGTGCTGCAGCTTCCAGAGAAGAAAGACCCGTAGTTTCAAACCAACTGGCTAATATGTGGACTTTGGCAGCCTGATATTCTTTCAATAAATCTTCTTCCGAAATACGGCCTAAAAACTCTATTTGTTCATTAGCTTCCCTTTTACAAGAGTTAAAATATTCAATATGATTAGGTGCAGGAATACCGACCAATTTCAACTTATATTTTGTCTTTTTAACTGCCCTTATAAGATTCAATTGATTTTTGCGAGATTCAATACGGCCAACGCAGAGAAGTCCTTCCTTTTTATAGTTTGGAGGAGCTTGTCCGAATAATTCCTTCCGAATAGCATTAGGAATAATTTTATAACGTTGCGATTCCTTATAAGAATCGACTAAGCGCTGGTACTCACTTTTGGAATTAGGCAACAGCATTGCCGTTTTTCGAACAACTTGCTGAACGGAAGATCTATGACCACGGAAAAAATATTCCAGGCTTCTTAGTTTTTCACCATTTAAAAAGGCCCTGGCCAGAACTTTCAAATACTCCAATTGATCTGGAGAAAAGACCTTTGTGCAAAGACGCAAAAAACCCTTCCGAAAGTATCTTTCCAACTCCCCATAATCCACAAATACCGTGGAGACTACAAAGGGCTTTTTAGACCTTCTCATATGCAGTAGAATATCGTTGGGTCTGTCAATATTGAAGAAGTGAAGCAAATCATATTTTTTATATGCTATTCTTTGATCTGAAAGCTTAATATCTACTTCTACACCAAGCACCCTTAAATGACGGGCGGTTTCCACTACTTGAGTGGTATCTCCCCCTGGACTCGAGAATAAAGTTGCCCTACTTATCATAAGAATTTTCATACCATAACATGCACTTTTACTACATTATTGAACTCATGGGCTATTTTGAAATTTAAGCGGTTTAGAATAAGGGATTCTTCCCTTTTTAGAAGGAATATCAAATTCCGGAAACAACCTCATAAATATCAACAGCCAAATCATGTATTCAGCAGTCGACGTAACGAAGCTACCTGTAAATTGATAAATGAATAGGAATAGAAATAAAAACAGTTGAAAGTAATTAGAGGCCACTTTAAAGTAAATAAAGCAAACTATTTGTAAGGCTATACGGAGAAAAAATCCCAATAACCCCCAAACGGCAAATGTTTCAGCTGTACAATTCGGAAGATCCACTCTTGTCCAGGAATCTGCATATCCGTAATAAGGCCTTATTACCTTTTCTCCCTTTATTTTTACTTGCCCCAGACCAATACCTGTCCAAAGTGAGGGGGTTCCTTCTTGAGTAAGTTTATAAGCTAAATAAAAGGCTTCATATGTTCGTCCATTACCTGAAGTGTCCCTTCCTTTTAAAACATCTTTAATCCTATTAGAAAATGTGGTATCTATTGAAAGGACCAAGCCCATTATTAGGAACAAGGAACCAAGACCTAAAAGAACTTGCCGGTCAACGGTTTTTCTTTTTAAACTATCTATTATCAAACCAATAACTAAGGCGAGAAATAAAGCACCAAAAACCCCAAGAGAAAGAGTACAGCCCCATGGGATTAATACTAAGAGCAATATTTTCAAATGTTTGAATTGGAATCCAAGTTTAATCACTTTCAAAGAAAAATAGAGCAAAGCAGGAGTCATTATCCCGGCATAATAGGAAGGCTCATAAGATAACCCCATATATCTAAATAGTGGAGAGTCTAAATTCCAGTAATTAAAGAGTTTCCAAAATTCTTTACCTAAAGGTGTGGGGATAAGAACAATAGAGATTAAAAAAAGGGTAAAAGAAAGTCTTACCATTTTTTCCATCATTTGTCCCATATCCCTTTGATGCTTTTCTAAAAAATGATGAATCAATAGAATATTTAAGAATACTAAAAGCAGAAAAAATGAGGTTTTTAAATAAAAAAACCAATTAATCTCTGGAATTTGCAAGAAATGAACGACACCATAGATAAGAGTAAATGCGGCATATCCAATAAAAAAGCGCAAATACTTTCTTTGTCTTAATATTTTTATGTAAAAAGGAAAAATTAGGTTTGTATAAAGCAATGGACCTGGTAATCCCACGCTATTGAACAAAAAGAAAAGGTTTACTAGCAATTGTTTTCTTTCCGCCTTCAACCCTGAGCTTTTCCGTAAATGGTCCAAATTTAAAACCTGCCTATTATTTTTAAATTTAAAGTGCATAAAGCATTTGGGAAATTGAAATTAGGAAGGTGTAGCAACAAGGCATACCTTGTCTCTTTGACCTGCGGCTGCCAAGTATTATATTAACCTCTAAAAAAATCTATTGTTCTGGCTCACAAACCCAAAGAACTCCATAGAAAGACAAAGAATTTAATGCCTTACTTAACTTTCAAACAACTGAGGTGAGAAATGAACTGAATGTTTGCTCTAGGAAGGTGCCTTGATCTCACTCTAATGTGATTTTTCTTATTTTCCAGTTGATCCAATGCGTGAATAATAAAGTTGCATCATTTCATTTTTCACAACATTTATAGTGTGATGGGTTTTGCGATAATAACCGAATCTTTCCAGACCAAAATTGAGAGCCAACACAAGTGAAAAAGCAATTAAAACTTGCTTAATAGATTGAGGCAACTTAAATCTTACAATTAATAAAACATAATAGATCAATAACTTTAAAGTATAAAGAATAATAATGGACAAAGGATCAGATATTCCAAGAGATAAATTCAAAAACACGAAAACTGTGGAAAAAATAAAATAAGTCAGATTAAAATAAAGTAAAGCATGCCTGGCATCATTTTTTAAGGTTAAAAAACTTAAAAACTCCTTTTCCATCATGGCACTAAAAAGGAAAGTCAGTAGAAAGAAATTATAAAAATAAACCTTGGAGATATACGCTGTCCCAAAAAGTAGGAAAACAAAAAATGGGGCCAAAAATAAATTTAGAAGAGCAATGGCTGTAAGAACCTTAAAAAAGTTCTTTTTGAATTTGTTAATATTAAAAGCTATGTAAAATATAGCAAAAGGAAGCAATGTGTTAGCCAAACGTAACCCTTCCACAAACACATTTCTTCCTTTTTCCAAACTTAAAAAAGAAAGTATAAGCACCTCAATGGTTGTGATAAAGAAGATAAAATTTCTAATGAAAAAATAAACCAAAAGGTCTAAAAACACTTTCCATTTTATATTTTGGATTGCAAAGACAAAAGATTTCCATTTAAAATAGGGAGCAATATATTTTTTGGCTACAAAAAAGACGCCAATAGTCAAAAACAAATTTTGAAAAGCCTGAAGAGAAGTTATAAAATAAGGGGAGAGCCAATTAAAATAAAAAACCAGAACAAATAGAATAGAAATAACCTGAGCCCAAAATCGATATTTCATTAGCTTTTGCTTTTCGCCCTCCACATACATAATAAATGTAAACAGAATCACCGTTCCGGCAATAGAAATCATATAGGGCCAAAAGGCCAGGCGATCATAATATAAAATAAAAAAGGGGGAAATTACCAAGATTAAAAGCACAAATACCCCTCTTATAAAAAGGGTCTGGTAAAAAGGTGGACTCCCTAAAAAGGATTTATTTATTTTATAATTCACCAAAAATTTATAGTCAGAGGATAGGATACTAAAAACTAATAAATAAGAAAAGATCGTTTGATAATACAGGAATTCGGCAAAAAGTTCTTGCGTAAGAAGGCGTGAGATTATAGCAGTTAAAAACAATCCAAGTACTTTATTAATGCCCTCGACAATAGTAAACTTTAACATTTGCAGAAATAGAAATAAAGCGTTGGGGCTTTGTTGTTGAGGATAAAGACTAGGTCAATTTACTAACTAAAGGACCGTGGAATTGTTCCTAAGAATTGAAGGGAAAGTTTACCACTTTTTGCATATTCAACTATACCTCTAATTAAAAGGGATTTGGTAGTTATTTTTCCCTGATGTAGAAAAAGTTAAAAAAGAATAATGGTAGATAAAAGCAAATAAAGGCTAAAGGTTCTCCTAGATATAAAATACCCTCAAAATAAAACATTTACTCCCGCTAATTAATTAAAAAATATAACCCTTTACTTTATTCCTGAAATTAAATGATTTCATTTTTCCGATTGTGAAAGAATCTTATTACAATTCTCAAATTAATAAAATGAAAATAGATTTCTTTTGTATTGGAGCTCAAAAATCAGGTACTACTTCCCTCTTTCATTACTTAAAAGAACATCCAAAAATCAACTTACCGGCTAATAAAGAAGCTCCCTACTTTTATAAGCGATACAAAGACAGCAATTTAGAGGATTACTTTCAAAGATCATTTAAAATTTCAAGAGAAAAAGGCATTAAAACCGGCACAATAAATCCACATTACATGTGCTTTCCAGGAGCTGCAAAAGAAATATATCATTATAACCCTTCCGCAAAAATTCTGGTAACTTTAAGGGATCCGGTTGAACGCTTAATCTCGCATGTTAAGATGTGTTTAAGAAAAGGAGTTAGGTTAAAGGATTACGACCAACTGCTAAACGCTCTTCTGAAAACCAAAGAGTTAGAAAAAGCAAGAAGCATTACTTATGCCGATCATTTTAATTTAACAGACCAAGGCGCCCAGTTCCTTATTGCATGGGGAGAATACGGGAGAATAATGAAATATTATTATCGTTTTTTTCCAAAAAAACAGATCCTTATCATTTCCAGTGAT
>NZ_SMMB01001243.1 GCF_009711365.1 Xanthovirga aplysinae
TTCTGTAATTCTCGCACAATTTGTTTTTTTTCGTAGGCAAATTTTTCTGCAATAACTTTATAGTAAACCTCTTTTACATTTTTCGCTTCATTTTCCAGAAGGTTTTTTAATTCGGTGTTTTCAAAAAAGATGACCAGTAAAAGGTGGTTTTTGGCTATGGCTTTTAAATAGGGTAGTTGTCTTTTTAAGGCCGAAAGGTTTTCAAAATTGGTGTAAAGAGCAATTAAGCTACGTTGAGTTACTTTTTTACGTAAATTGGCATAAAGAGCTTCAAAATTACTTTCCAGAAAGTTAGTATTCAATTTGTATAAATGCTCTAATACCTTTTGCATATGAGCAGGACGTCGGCTTGCCGGTAGAATATTTTCAAACCGATGGGAGAAGTTCATTAATCCGGCTTTATCATGTTTAAGCAATGCCACATTGGATAAGACTAAGGCGGAATTGATTGCATAGTCGAGTAGGCTCATAGCCTCAAAAGGCATTTTCATTGCCCTTCCCATATCTAGGACATTATATATTTGCTGACTACGCTCATCCTGGTAGTGGTTGACCATCCAATCTCCTTGTTTGGCAGTCGCCTTCCAATTAATGGTTCTGATGTCATCCCCTAAAACATATTCTTTGATTTGCTCAAATTCGGTGGTATTTCCTAATCGACGAATTTTTTTGATACCCATCTCTGTCAAACGATTGGAGATGGCCTTAAGGTCATATTTGCGTAATTGCAAATATGCAGGATAAGAGGGGACTATTTGGCCATGCTCCTTAGGAATCCTTCTGCAAGCTAAGCCTAGGGGTGAGGTGATGAATAGGATTAAAGAACCAAAATGGTATTCACCTCTTTTTATGGGCCTTAGCTTGTAACGTAATACTTTTTTCTCCCCTGCTTTGAATCTAGCTTTCAATGCCAAATCCCGGATCTGAAATTGAAAGGGGAGTTCATCAATGAGGGTCAGCCCCACAGGAATAGTAAAATTATTTTGCAAATAAACTGAGATGGTATGCTCATCTCCATTAGAGAATTTTTCAGGACATTGTCTTTTGGCTTTTATTCCCCTTTTATTTGAAAATAAGATAAGACCATCAATTACCAATAGAGAAACAGTAGCCCAAAGTACATATTGGGCAATACTAAAGAATAAAGGATAAAAATAACCCAGCACGAATAAAACAACATTCATGGATAAAATTTGAAAAAGTCTGGGTTGTATGTATAAGTTATTTATAATTTTCACTATCGAGGAACTTCAATGGTTTCCAGAATTTGTCGAATGCTTTCGTCTGCTGTGACTCCTTCCATTTCTTTTTCAGGAGTTAAGATCACCCTATGTTTAAGAACAGGGACACTAATTTTTTGAATGTCCTCTGGAGTGATGAAGTCTCTTCCTCCCATAGCTGCAAATGCTTTGGCTCCTCCCATAATGGCTAGTGAGGCTCGTGGTGAAGCCCCTAGGAAAAAGTATGGGTTATTTCTAGTGCCGTTAACAATCTGTGCAATATACCGGATAAGTTTTTCCTCTACATGTACCTCTTGAACTTGTTGCTGGAATCGGATTATTTCCTCCATGCTAAGCACTGATTCTACCTCCGAAAGGGGAACTCTGTTTTTTTTGTTTTGGAAATCAGTGAGCAATTGGGTTTCTTCTTCCAAAGAAGGGTAAGTGGCCTCAATTTTAAAAAGGAATCGGTCAAGCTGAGCCTCCGGTAGGCGATAAGTCCCTTCTTGTTCAATGGGGTTTTGGGTCGCAAATACTAAAAATGGTGATTTCATAGGATACGAATTCCCATCAATGGTAACTTGTCTTTCTTCCATTACTTCAAATAAGGCCGATTGGGTTTTGGCGGGAGCACGGTTAATCTCATCAATCAAAATGATGTTGGAGAAGATAGGGCCTTTTTTGAATTCAAAAGCTGTCCTTTGAGCATTGATCATGGAAGTGCCTAAAATATCGGAAGGCATCAGATCCGGAGTAAACTGTATTCTCGAAAAACCTGATTTAATAGTTTTTGCCAGTAAACGGGCTGTCATGGTTTTTGCAATTCCCGGGACACCTTCTATTAATACATGACCGTTAGCCAGAAGGGAGGCAATCATTAATTCAATCATTTTTTCCTGTCCTACAATGACTTTTGAAAGCTCCTTTTTCAATCGCTCAATGGCTTGATGTAATTCTGATAAGTCAATTCGACTTTCAAAACTGATGTTTGTATTGTCTTCCATTATTTTATGCTTTTTCGAACAAATTTTTCTATGCTTTGATTTAATTTAAGAAGCTGTGCCTCATTAATTTTTGGGCTTAATTCGCACTCCTGAATGATTTTGAAAAGGGCATTTACATTTTCTATTGACACTCCTGTTTTTTCAGATAGTTTTTTGAAAAAAGATTCATCAGATTTTTCAGTAGATAAATAAAAGTGAGTTCTTAGATACTCCTTAAAATATAGGATCTTTTTATCTGCCATAGCCTTGTGGCTCCCGCTTTCCAGGTAGAGCTGCCCGATGGTTTTTGCAAAATCCAGGCTACTGTTTTTTAGTGGATTAATTATAGGTATGATTCGTTGTTTTCTTTTTACCTCAAAAAGAATAAATACCAGTAAGCTGAAAACCCCCACAAAATAAGCCCATTTTAAAGGAGGTTGACTAAGAAAATACCTCAAAGGAGTTGTAATCTGAAGCCTTCCGGCTTTATAATATTCGTCCCATAAAAGTGTACCTTTTGGTAAGTAAGATAAAGTCCCTTTTATGTAGGGTAGATTGTCCCTCTTTAAAGTATTAATATTAGTAAAAGCTAAAGGATTGGAGTGAAAGAAAATGCTTCCTTTACCAAATTTAGTTTTGATGAAGTTAATTTGTTGTTGTTGTTCAATCTTGGCTTTTCCTAAAACGATGCTTTGAAGAGTATCAAAACTGTTGATGAAGTTAAAGGAAGTTTTTCCCCTGAAAGATTTTATTCCCGAAAAGGCCGGATTTATTAAAGAGAAGGAGAGTGTGTCTTCTTTGTAGTTTATGAAAGGTGTAGTAGATAGATGTAGGGTATCTGCCAATGTCCCCTTTAAACTCATGGCAGAAATAAATAAATGATTACCCTTTGCGACATAGTTTAATAACTTTGTTGTTTCTTCCTTGTCAGGGCTGAATTGATTGTTGATAATTAATAATGTTGTGTGATTACTATCCGAATTGTCTACAAATTCTTCCTTTTTTAATAACAAATAAGCTGTTTCTTCAACAGTCTGAACTTTTTTATTGGGGAGTAATTCAGGTAATAAATCGTGTAAGATGAAATTTCCATAAGGAATTTTGGAATTTTTAGTAAAGTTCATGCTCCAGTCAATGGGTTTTGGTTTACTAACCTCCATAACGATTAATAGTCCAAAACTTAAGAATAGGAGCCCTCCATATAGATATTGGCGTTTCATGAGTTTTCCACCTCCTTTAGCTTCCCTTTAAATTGTTCAAATGAATTTCCAATGGTTTGGTAAGTTTCCTTAGTCAATGGGAAATTTCCATACCAAGCATATTCGTATAAGTAGGTCAGTTGCTTAAAAGATGCTTTAAAAGTATCTTTTTGTAGTTCTTTCAAATAATCATCGTTTGTTTTTTCCAAGCTCCATCGGATTAATTCTTGGGAGGAAAGAACTTTTAAAAGTTGAAGAAATTGAAATCGGATGGCTAAGCGAAAATTATTTTCCAGGAGTGCATCATTAATAAGTTTTTCCCAATCAATTTGCTCGATATGCTCTTCTTCTAGAGAGTATTTGAGCGCTTTTTCCCTTCCTTTCGAAGAAAAAAGGGTATTAATTGGTGTATGGGTAAAATGGAGAATTAGTAGTACTAGAGCAGCAACTCCAAGACCAACGATAAATAGACGCCAAAATATTCCACTTAATTTATTTGCAAAGATTATTTCTGCTAATGTTTGCCAAACTCTAGCCCATAACCGATCCCACCAGTTCTCAGGCTTTGGGGCTGGAACTGCATAATTGAAGTTTTTGTCCTTATCATATTTATCTAAAAGAGTAGTATTTGGGGGAGTGAAATTCAGTGAAGCGGTATCATATTTTAGCACATTGATATCCGGTTGCTGCTCAAAAGGCCTGGCTTGTACGGATAGGTTCCCATGCAAGAGATAGAGGGCCTTAAAAAGTATTAAAATCTTAAAAAATTGTTTCACTAAGAGAGTTAATTTAAAAGCGAATAAAGGCCTTTGAGAGGTCTTAGTTTGAAAAGAGAAGCTTAAGGGAAATTATCCTTAAGCTTCTCTTTGTTTTTTAATTTTCTAAATTGCTAAATACTGACGTCTGTTCATTTTGATCATTCCCAATTGAATCGATCTCTTTCGCTGCACCAACACCCTCGGCTCTTTCTACTAAATTAAAATACTGAAAAGCCAGTCCAATGTATAAGATTGCCGAAAAGATTATGCTTATGATGGAAGAAAAAATAGCAATTGTAGTATAGGCAGGATCCAAATTAAAAAAACCTTCTTGTATTGATGAGAAGGTTTTAACTCCCATATAAATCCCAGCCGGAAGTTGGATCAAATAGCCTAAAACCATATAGATAATAGAAAGAACGATGATGATTCCAAAAGTATTCCACCAATTTCCTTTTACAAGTGAGTAACTTCTTCCTAAGGCATCGGTAACACTAATTCCTTCATTTAATTTAGCGAACATCGATAAGGAAAACATTACTGAAAGCCAAATTCCCGGAATGAAAAGGAAAATCATCCCAAAACCTGCGGCTAGTATGCTTAGTAAACCTACCCCAATAATTCCAAATATATTAGAGCCAAGAAATTTTAAAACCTCCTTTGGTCCAAAATTTCCTTTTCCTTTTTTTAAGGTTAAAATGATGTGGGCATAAATTACTCCTGTAAAAATGGTATATAATATACCTGTCCCAAAAATACTTAAAAAGTATAATGGATTGTAAATTGCAAAAGGATCAAAACCTCCATCAGGAGAAGAGAGCATATCATTCATTTGACCCTGAATGGAGCTTGTATACAAACTTGAAAGAATACCTGATAGGATACCAAAAGGTGCTACAATTATTCCAACGTTTTTGATCAAATCTTTGAATTCTGCTCGAATAAAATCAAAAGTCACTGATAGAATATCAGAAAAGTCCCTTTTTTTGTAAAACTTAATGGAATGATTCATAGTCTTTATGTTTCAAATAATATGGATAAAAAATGTAGTAAAAAGAAATTAACAAAAAAGAAAGGCCAATAATCAAAAGGCTCAAAACTACAGGCATATCGTTATGACGGGTTACAAACCCTTCTAAAAATCCTGCTAGAATAAAAAAAGGAAGTGTAGAGATAACTATTTTTAAACCATGTTTAGCCCCCCTTTTGAAGGATTCCAATCGGCTGTATGTTCCCGGAAAAAGAATACTATTTCCAAGCACAAGACCGGCACAACCTGCTATAATAATTACTGAAATCTCTATAGTTCCATGGATCCATATGGTTCGAAAGGATTCAAAGAAAAGTCCTTTCTCATAAAAGAAATATTGAAAGGCTCCTAACATAACCCCATTGGAAAATAATATCAGACCGGTTCCAACTGAGAGCAATAAACCCGCTCCAAATGCAAAAAGGGCTACTCTTATATTGTTTAAAGTGATACCTAAAAACATATCCACCTCATTGGCTTTTTTGTAAACAGCAAGTGGATCCCCCTTGGAAATATTTTCAAGAGTGGCATTTACATAAGCATCTCCCAAAATAAGTCGAACAAAGGTTTGATCTTTAGCGGCCGAAATTGCACCTATACCTACTGCCACCGCAAAAATGAGAATAGCGTAAGTAATTGCGGTTGGAATTTTGCAAACAAAGTGGGGAATTCCTCCTTCCAAAAAGAAAAGAAGCGATTCCCTTCTTCCTTTTTGTTTTTATAGATTCGCTGATGGATCTTTGCTGATAGTTGGTTGAGGTAAACAGTGGTTTGACTGTCCGGATAAAAAGTTTGGGCATAGGACAAATCATTGGTAAGCTGAATAAATAATTCTGATAATTCATCGGCTTCTCCTAAATTATTGGAATTCATGAGTTTATCTATGGATTTCCACCTCTTTGAATTCTGCTTTATGAAGACTATTTCCCTCATTAATTTGTAGTTATTTTACAAAAGTAATATTATTGGTCAGAAAAAATAATTTTATGGAGATTACAACGACTCAAAATGTAGCTATTAATTTTGAAAAAGCGAATGTAGGGGACCGGATCTTAGCTACATTAATTGATGGCTTGATTGTTTTTGGTTATTATTTTGGAGTGTTTTTCTTTTTAGCTTTGCTGGGTATAACGGGGAATAATGTGATGTTTTCGGCTGTTGGAATTATCCTTTTTTTACCTGTATTTTTTTACAATCTTTTATTTGAGGTTTTTATGGGAGGGCAAAGTCCGGGAAAACGCATGAGGAAAATTAAGGTTGTGAGACTAGATGGGGAAAGACCAACTTTCGGGAGCTATTTGATTCGTTGGCTTTTTCGTCCTATTGAAATTCTTTCCTGTTCTGGATCCATTGCCTTAATTACCATTCTAATCAATGGAAAATCGCAGCGTATTGGGGATTTGGCAGCCGGAACCTGTGTGATTAGTCTCAAAAAGGAGATGAGTCTAAATGAAACGGTGTGGGTGGAATTAGAGGAAGGCTATATTCCTGTTTTCCCTCAGGTAAAACGACTAAATGATAGTGATTTCAGGATCATTAAGCACAAATTCGATGAAGCGGTAAAGGAAGAAGATTTTAAAATGATTAATTTATTGGCTAACAAAATAAAAAAGGTATTGGCAATAGAAACCGCAATGTATAATCAGCCCTTTGTGGAGACTATTGTGAAGGACTACAATTATTTTATGGGTAAGTAAGGTTAATATTTAAGGAAATTGAAGGGAAAGAGACTTGAAATGCAAAGGATTTAAAGTGGTCTTTTGACTCTAAATTGAAATTTCACCTCAATTATTTTAATGTTTCTAAAATCAGGTAGAAAAAGATCTCTTTAAAAAAATTAACCTCAGTATAAACAGAAAATATGTTTTACCGAGGTTAATTTTTTGATTTTATTTCCATTAGGAAAAAATAAGTGTTATTGTAAAAGTTGCTTAGATATGAGCATCAAGTTTTTCTGCCAAAACACTTTTAGCAACTACACCAATTTGTTTGTCAACTATTTCTCCATTTTTGAAAACCAATAATGTAGGAATACTTCTAATACCGAATTTAGCAGATACATCAGGGTTTGAATCTACATCTACTTTTCCGATAACAGCTTTTCCATCATAGTCTCCAGCTAATTCCTCTACAACTGGGCCAATCATTTTACAAGGTCCGCACCATTCTGCCCAGAAATCTACTAATACCGGCTTTTCGCTATTGATAACTTCCTTAAAGTTAGCGTCCGTAATTTCAACTGCTTTGCTCATTGTTTATAAATAAATTAAGTTTAATTAAATTTTTGTTCTGCAAATTGTCAGAATATCTTACGCAAATATAAAATAAAAGTTTGGGAAGCAATCTTGCAGAAAAGATAAATCGATTCTTTGTATACTGGATGACAATTTTAGAGGAATTTTTCTTGTTTGAAATTCATCTTGTTTTTCTCAATAAATGATTAAACCAAGCTTTGAAAAGTGTGTTTTGATGGGTGAAAGAGCCTATCCCCAGTGTTTTGATAATAGTCAATGAATTATTAGTTTGAGAACGATTTTAGAAAGAAGGTTGCCAAGGCGTTCTTTGAAAAGAACGAAAGCAAGAACTAAAAGGAAGGAATATTTCCTTAATCCTCGTTTTTTAGGGATAAGTTCTTTGGGTAGGAAGTTTGAAATTAAAGTATACAATTAAATGTTAAAGTGGGTTTTAGGGTTGATTGGAATCATTTTTTTTGATTTTACAACTGCCTTTTTTCTTTTTTTAATAGGATGGGTAATTGATAGTTTTCTTGAAAAGGGAGGGCGGGAAAGATCTGTTCCTTTTTCCCAACCTTTTTGGTTTGAAATATTTCTCTTATTTCTTGCCCGGGAAGTGATTCGAATCGATAAACAGATTCGAGATGAAGAGGTGAACTTTGTTAGAAATACCTTTCGGCAAAGGTTTGGGCCTTCCAAAGCCAGTGAAATTTTTTCTTTATATCGACAATATCGAGATAAGTTAAGCATACCAGAGGTTTGTCGTTTAATCAACCGTCATGCATCCTATCAATATCGATTAATAGTGGTTCAATTTCTTTTTGAGGTAGCTTATGCTGATGGGGAAATCACTGCCATTGAAGAGAATATTATTACACGGATAGCGCATCAATTACATGTTTCTCAACATCATTTTGAATCTATACGATATATTTTTGCAATGAAGGGACAAAGGGGGCAGCAAGGGTATTCCTATCAAGGTCAAGGAGTAGCCCAGCAAAAAAGTAAATTGAAAAATGCCTATAAAGTTTTGGGGGTTCGTCCGGATTCCACTAATGAGGAGATAAAAAAAGCTTATAAAAAACTGGCAAGAGAATACCACCCAGATAAGGTAGCAAGAAAAGGGGAAGAGTATGTGAAAATTGCAGAAGAAAAATTTAAGGTATTAAATGAAGCTTTTCAATTGGTGAAAGGAGAGAGGAAGTTTAGTTGATTATTTTTAGAATGGAACATGATTTAATTTAACTCAATAGATTGGTTACTGAGTGAGAGACGCAAAATTTTGCGTCTCTATGGTCAAATTTAACGTTTCATTCTTCCTACTTAACTATTATTATTCCCCCACCATCAACTCATATTCTACTTCATTAATTTCCTTTAGAGAATCCAAAAGGCTATTGTTTGGATTTACTCGATATTTAGTGGCAAGTAGTTCCAGGTTAATCATTTCCTTTCTGTCGATAAGGTTTAAGTGTAATGGACATTCCCCCTGGTTCTCACCTACCGCCTTCTCCAACTGATTGATTAAGTCTGAATTGAGTCGTTGGGCTTCTAATTTTACCAGTAGTCCTTTTGCCATTTTATCTCGTATATCCCCCAGAAATTGAATATCTGTAAGTTTACATTCCGGCTCGTTGTTTCTCCATTTTTGTCGAACAATTGTTCCTTGTAAGTATAGAAACCAACCTACTTCGAAGAAGCGTTTGAACTTGGTATAATCTTCTGAGAAAAGGAAGAAAGTATACGAACCGTTATAATCTTCTATGGTAAGAGTTCCAAAAGGTTTTCCATTCTTTGTGACCCTATGATTACAATCGGTCACCACTCCTCCCAAAGTAATTTTTTTTCGTTGCTCTAATTTTGGCAGATCCTCTAGTTCCTGAAAAGTCGTATTACAAAAGTGCGTCATTTCAATCCTAAACTCGTCTAAAGGATGGCCGGTGATATATAGACCAACTACTTCTTTTTCAATATTGAGCTTTTCAATTTCACTGTAAGCGTCAATTGGTAAAACCTTTGGTCTTGGAATAGAAACCCCGCTATCCCCTCCGAATAGAGAAGCCTGGGCACTTTGGGCTTCCAATTTCATCCTTTGGGCATATTTAACCACCTTCTCAATTAAGGTGATATCATTTTCAGGAGCCACCAGGTATTGACGTCGATGGAATTCTGAAAAGCAGTCAAAAGCTCCGGACATGGCCAGTACTTCAAAGGTTTTTTTATTGACCGCTTTTAAATTTACTCTTTCAGCAAAATCAAAAATGTCAGTAAAATTTCCTTTTTCTCGTTCTTCAATGATGGCTTCTACCGCAGCTTCACCACTTCCTTTTATGGCCGCGAGACCAAATCGTATTTCTCCTTCCTCATTTACTTTAAAGTTAATTCCTGATTCATTGACGTCAGGCCCTAATACCTTGATACCTAAAGAACGACATTCTTCCATGAAGAAAGTTACCTTTTCAATATTGCTTTGGTTGTGTGTCAAAACCGCAGCCATATATTCCGCAGGATAATGAGCCTTCAAATAGGCTGTATGGTAAGCTACAACAGAATAGCATGTCGAGTGGGATTTATTAAAAGCGTATGCAGCAAAGGCTTCCCAGTCTTTCCAAACTTTCTCGAGTTTCTCCGGGTCGTGACCCCGTTCTTTTCCTCCATTGATAAACTTAGGTTTTAGTTTTTCAAGGAGAGCAAAGATCTTTTTACCCATGGCTTTCCGTAGCATATCAGCATCACCCTTTGTAAAGCCAGCCAAACTCTGGGAAAGCAGCATTACCTGCTCTTGGTAAACGGTAATTCCATAAGTTTCACCCAGGTACTCCTCCATGGCAGGAATGTCATAGCTGATTTCCTCCCGCCCATGTTTTCGGGCTACGAAGTTAGGAATATATTCTAGTGGCCCTGGACGGTAGAGGGCGTTCATGGCAATTAAATCTTCGAACTTATCGGGTTTGAGTTCCCGTAAGTACTTCTGCATCCCTGCCTACTCGAACTGAAACGTACCGTTGGTTTGTCCTCTTTGATATAATCCGTAAGTTTTTTCGTCGTCTAAAGGAATATCATCCGGTATAATGGTTACACCATGTCTTTCTTTGATGTATTTGCAGGCAGTTTTGATGATGGTCAGGGTTTTTAGCCCTAAGAAATCCATCTTCAGCATTCCGGCACTTTCTACCACCGAGTTGTCAAATTGCGTAACCAGAAGTTCGGCATCCTTGGCCGTTGATACTGGAATGTATTTGGTGATATCATCTGGAGTAATGATGACCCCACAAGCGTGAATTCCTGTGTTTCGTATGGATCCTTCAAGGATTTTGGCCTGACGTAAAACATCTGATTCCAGCCCATTTCCATTATGGATGTCGTCCAGCTCTTTAACCTCTTTGAAAGCCTTTGTAAGGGAAGTTCCAGGTTTTTCCGGTACCATTTTAGCCAAAGAATTGGCTTCCATAAGTGGAAGCTCCATAACTCGGGCACAATCTCTAATGGAAGACTTGGCCGCCATTGAGCCGTAGGTAATGATCTGGGCTACCTGGTTTTGTCCGTATTTATTTACAACCCAGTCAATGATGCGGGCTCGGCCTTCATCATCAAAGTCAATATCAATATCAGGAAGGGATACTCGGTCAGGATTTAGGAAACGCTCAAAAAGTAAATCATATTTGATGGGGTCTACATTGGTAATACCGATACAATATGCAACCGCCGAACCTGCAGCGGATCCACGACCTGGCCCCACCGAGACGCCCATGTTTCGGGCTTCAGAAGTGAAGTCCTGGACAATTAGGAAGTAACCGGGATAACCCGTGTTGGCAATGGTAGCTAGCTCAAAATCCAATCGCTCCCGGATCTCTTCGGTGATCTCTCCATATCGTTTTTCTGCCCCAATATAAGTCAAGTGTCTCAAATAGGCATTTTCACCTCGTTTTCCTCCGTCTTTATCATCTTCAGGGTCTACAAATTCATCCGGTATATCAAATTTAGGAAGGAGCACATCCCGGTCCAATCTATATTCTTCTATTTTATCTAGGATTTCCTGAATGTTGGTGATGGTCTCAGGAATATCACTAAATAGCGATTTCATCTCTTCCTGGGATTTGAAATAAAACTCGTTGTTGGGAAATCCAAAACGAAAGCCTCGTCCTCGCCCTTTTGGTGTGGATTGCAACTCCCCCTCTTTCACACAAAGTAAAACATCGTGTGCATTGGCGTCTTCTTTTTTAAGGTAGAAAACGTCGTTTGCAGCGATGACTTTTACATCGTATTTTCGAGCAAACCGTAAGAGTACTTCATTGACATGGTTTTCTTCCTCCAGGCCATGTCGGTTTAGTTCCACGTAGAAATCATCCCCAAAAACTCCATGCCACCATTTGAAAGCTTCTTCCGCCTGTGTTTCTCCCACATTCAAGATGAGGTTAGGGATCTCTCCATAAAGGTTTCCTGTTAAGGCAATCACATTGTCTTTATATTCCTCAATGAGTTTCTTGTCTATTCGGGGATGTATTCCATAAAGGCCTTCGGCATATCCAAGTGAACTTAATTTGGCTAAATTCAGAAAACCCTCCTTGTTTTTTGCCAATAGGACCTGTTGAAAACGTTTATCAGGATTGTCTTTTGTGAATTTTAACTTCTTTCTTTCTTCGGCCACAAAAAATTCGCTCCCAACGATGGGTTTGATTTCATTATTAAGGGCTTCTCTAACAAAATGAAAAGCAGCCATCATATTGCCCAGGTCGGTCAATGCTACTGCTGGCATTTTATTTTCTTTTGCCAATGCCACTAAATCCTTTATGGGGGGAGTAGCTTGCAGGATGGAGAACTGGGAATGTAAGTGCAAGTGACAGAAGGGCCCGTCAATATTTTGTACGGCCTTTTTGTCAACGGTGAAATTAATATTTTTAGAAGTATCTTCCTTGGCAGCGAAATTTGCTGCATTCAACACTGGTGGTTCGTATGTGATTTCAGCTACGGCAGTATCGTCAAAGGGATTAACGACCTTTTCTTTGATTAAGCCGAAGAAACATTTGGCAGTAGCGTCTACGTCATAAGCTGCATCGTGGGCATCGTCAAAACCTACTCCAAATAGTTTGGTGTGGAGCTCCGTTAAGGTAGGCCATTTGAATTTACCCCCTCTTCCAGGAATGGCCACGTATTCTGTGGATTCGTCCTTGGTGTCCAGGGTTTGAGTTTCCAGCAATTGACTCTCTAAAGCTCCTCGAATATATTCTGCTCCCATAATATTGATATCGAACTCCACATTGTGTCCGATCAATAAACTGGCAGCTGCCACATCTTTAGCAAAAGTTTCTAGTACGAATTTTAATTCGTGTCCTTCATCCAGCGCTCTTTGAGTGGAAATCCCATGTATTTTGGTGGCATTAAAAGGAATTTCAAAACTTTCTGGTTTGACAATGTAATTATGATCTGCCAGAAGCTTACCGTTTTTATCATGTAACTGCCAAGCCAATTGTACCAGTCGGGGCCAGTTATCCAAATCGGTGATAGGGGCATTATAATTTTTTGGTAGGCCGGTGGTTTCCGTATCAAAAATTAAATACATAATTGAGCTGCTGGGTTAAAAAAGTCAAATTGAGCCGGTCAAACAAATGGCTGCAATATTGAAAAAACTATTACTTATTTTAGGATTCAAAGATAATGAAAAGTATAGAGAAGGTGGCTGCTAAATGGGATATAAAGTCTAATGTGGTTTACAAAGTATAGATATTATCTACACTGAAAAAATAGGATAATTAATATTGGCCGTTTTTCATAGTTGTTTTTCACTTTTAAACTATGAGAAGAACTTTACCTGGTTTTCAAAAAATAATGGATGGAAATGCTTTTTACAATTAGCGTGTTATTGGGACTAACAGGTATCGCTTATACTTCATTTTACACTCCTTTAGCAAAAGTGTGGTTTTTCCCTCAATCCTATAGGGCAAATGTCTATTATACGGTAAAAAAAGATAGATCCATAGCGATCCACTATCCTGAGGAACTTTGTGCAAATTTTCCACTTCCTTGTATGGCCGTGAAACCTGAGCCTTATGTAAAAAGTTCTAGCAACGAATTGTCAGTCGGTTTTTATTTTTCTGAATTTGATAGTGTGGATTTGTTTCATAGATTTCCCTGATCTACTTTTTCCTAATCCTAAATAATTAGTGTAAATTCTAAAATTTTATTATTGGTCAAATAAATCATTTTTTATAAATGTATATTTGAATTCAGTGTCTTGATACTAAGGTAGTTCTGTTGAATTTAATCCTTATGTCTTTAAATTGGTTTGT
>NZ_SMMB01000536.1 GCF_009711365.1 Xanthovirga aplysinae
TTAGGGCAAAAAATAACATAGATTGGACAGGTTGGTCAAAATTATATCATTCGAATAACTCGAACAACTTAGGAGTGGATTGGGCTGCTGATGCCCTAACAGTTAATTCAGCCTCCATAGGGAGCGGAGAAACCTATAGTTACGGCGTATTAGATATAAAGGGAAAATACGCTCCCGGAGACCATGGTTCTCACCTTCACATTCATACCGATAGAAACCCTACAGGGATGTTTCTAAGCAGTTACCATGAGTCGTTAGGATATATTTCAACCGGTGGGCACAAATACAATGGGAGCGATTATTTAGCCACATTTGATAAATCCACTATCCTGCAAATGAATGAGGGTGAATTTAACTTCTTTTCCGATGTGAATCTGGCAAAAGGAGAGCTGTTTACGGCAACAAAACGGTTTTTCATTAACCAGCAGAAAGTACATGCCTTTGTGGATGTAGAATTTGATCAGGACTTAACTGTGGAGGGAAAATCCATTTTTGGAAGTGATGTGACCATAAATGGGCGTTATGAATCTTCTTTAAAAATCACCAATGGGGGTATTAATGCCTCAACCTTAGAGAGCAGTTCCTGGGCAAGAGGAATTACCTGGTTTGATGATTTAAGCCAGGTAAGTGATGCGGATGCTAGAGCTGGGGTAGGAGTGCTGGCCTCTAATAGGGATTTAGAGCGTTTATACTTAGCTTTTGGGCCTAACCCTTGGCAGTCGGCTAACGGCATTTTTGTTTTACCTGATAACAAAACTGGAATCAACGTAATTAACCCTACGGAAGCACTTGAGGTGACTGGAAACATAAAAGCTACAGGATCAGGAATATTTGGTACAGACGGGATGTTTACAAACAATTCTGTGGCATTAGCCAATTTAAGTCCCTCAAACTTACGTTTCCAATTATTCAATGATAGTAGTTATGACATTATTAGCATCTTTGGAGGGGGCACCAAAACCATTCGGTTTGATGATGGGAATCTTAGGTTCTGGAGTGGGGATTTCGGAACCACAATGACCTTAGATAATGAAACAGGAAATGTTGCCATTGGAACGAATAGTCCAACCGAAGATAAATTAACTGTTGGTGGAAACCTTAAAGTATCAGGTTCAGCTGAGTTTGAACTTGATGTAAAAACAGATGGTTCGTTGTTTTCTTCAAATCCATTAAATAAACAAGCAAATGTAGCTCTTAATTGGAGTGAAAATGTGGCTAGAATTAGAGTAGGAGGCATGGGTGAAGGAGCAGGCAATGGATTTGACATACAGCAAAGTGGTAACAAAAGTTTACTAAAATTAACGGTTGAAGAAGCATTATTTTCAGGTAACATAAAAACCAGCGGTTCAGCAGAGTTCGGTAATGATATAAGCGTTAATGGGAATACGGTTTGGCATGAGGGAAATGATGGAGCTGGAAGTACCCTAGACGCCGATCAGGTGGATGGTTTTCACCGAAACTCCAAATATGGGGTAGGGGTAACCCGGGATTTTGTTATTTATGGTAAAGAAGATGAGTTCTACCCTGTTGTTCTTACCAGATCGCCTGAAAGCACTCCATTTGTTACAGATTTCACCATTTATCGATCCTACTCAGAGCAGGCACCAACTAGTTGGAATAATTCTACCCATAAAGGCTCCCTCAGTCTAGATGTCTCTGTTCGTTATGGAGGTTGGGGTGGTTATACCAGCGATTATACGGTCAACTATTTTGGAGAGCAATACTCAAGAATATGTGCCGGTTTAAAACATACAAGCCACACCATGCAATTTGTTATCTGGTTACGTGGAGGAGGTTTGGATGGGGCAGCTTACCATTTGAAATCTCCTTCCAATATTGATGTCACCGTCTATGATTACTCTCAACCAGCAGAAGGGTATTTGGTTTTTGATAATGAGGAAGATGATAAAAAAGTTTATGAAAAAAAGATAAGTTTTGTTGATCGAGACCTTAATCTAGGGAGTCAGATCTTTGAAAAGATGCCCATCAGAGGGAGTGGGAAAACCATCAATGGGCACATTGATGTAGGAACTCTTTGGGGATCATCCAACTCTAATAACGCTTTGGCCGACTGGTCAGCAAAGGATTTATCGGTCAGTGGATCGGCAGAATTAGAGGGTTCTCTAACCACTCAAGAATTTCTTTTTTCCCAGGGAACTTTCCAGGAATCAGATATTAGAAGCAAGGAGGATATTTGTTGC
>NZ_SMMB01000849.1 GCF_009711365.1 Xanthovirga aplysinae
ACCTCCAAAGCCATCACTACAGGCTTTTTTCCAAGATTTACTTTTCCTGGTATTAAAATTTTTTGACCAACTTTAATGTCATCTGGATTTGAGATCTGGGGGTTAATACGTAGCAATTGATCCAACCTTACCCCATATTGGTCCTTTATCCTTCCCAAAATCTCTCCCCTTCTCACCGTATGGGTTTTGGGACCATTGGCTTGGGCAAAGCGCTCCACCTTTTTTTGCATTTTCTTCTGCACCCCTTCAATTTCTTGCTGAATGCAGGAACAAATGGCGCCGTAATTAAAGGGAGTAACAGGTTTAAAACCACCTTGAGCTTGGTATTGTAATTGAGCACGGATGTCCATGTCTATGGCCAAAAGGCCATTGTGCAGATCCTGGCTGCATTCCTGTCTTATTCTTTCTAGTTCAAAGGGTAAGGGTTTTGACATAACAGTTAGTAGTTATCGTTAGAAAGTAAGTTAGGGTCTGAGTTTATCTCATAGCTACTGGCCTCTCCCCTTTAGCCAGCCAAAAGTTCTTAAAAGAACCGTATTAAGGATTTAGAATCGGCTCTGCCCACTGCGTTGAACAGGTATCTGATTGACAAAAAGCCTTCAATCTGAAAATGAAAGCCTGCATCTCCTGTATACAATGCTCTTTGTCCCCCTCCCATGGCTACTTTCACATTATAAGTGACGTAGTTTTCCAGCTCCACTCCCAAGGCGGCTCCTATTTTTCCCCTACCCCAGGGTTGCTTATCCTCATTAGGCTGTATGTTGGATAATTTGTTGTAAAAAGCCACCATAGGAGAAAAATAAGGATTAATAGAGACTAACTTGAAGCGGTAAAGGTTATAATACAGATTTCCCCTCAAAAAGCCTTGATGCATATTGGTGGTAGAAGAATGTTTGACATAGGAATACTGAACCATTGGCTCAATCAAAAGCTTCTGATTAATGCCATACCTATAACCTAGTGCCCCTCCAAAGCCATTTGGGGTATAAAAGCCAGAAGCTGAGAGCCCTTTCAAGCCCTTTACACGCAGCCGTATTACGTACCTTTCTTTTTTCTCAGGCTTAGCTTTTGATCTTTTTTTCTTTTCTTCTTTTTTTTCCTTATCTCCCGACAGCTGAGGAATGAGCTGTGCTTGTGCAGAAAAGGAAAGCACGGTAAAAAATAATATGAAAGCAAAAATTTTCTTCATCTTAGCCTACTCTCTAATTAATCTGTATGATTTCTGTATATGCTTCTGAAACGGCCCCATCATTATCTACTACAAAAAGACTAACCTGGTGCAA
This sequence comes from Xanthovirga aplysinae, assembly GCF_009711365.1. Classification (GTDB taxonomy): domain Bacteria; phylum Bacteroidota; class Bacteroidia; order Cytophagales; family Cyclobacteriaceae; genus Xanthovirga; species Xanthovirga aplysinae. Next base: position 1,284 of record NZ_SMMB01000849.1, read on the forward strand.
TCCCGTGTTACTAAAAACAAAATTAACTTGTGGTTCATAGGCTTCTACCGTGATTCCGGAAAAGTTGAATACATACTTTACTATTTTCCCACCCTGATTGCTATCCTGATCAAAACTAGCGGAAGCATCAAAGTGATAAAATAAAGGTTCTCTTTTCTCATAACTGAAGGTACATATTGGAGGTGTATTATTAAATACCGTTAAATCCAATATCACCTTATCCTCCTGTCCAAAATTATCCCGGGCCAACATCTCAATTTTATGCTCTCCTTCTACAAAGGCATGGTAAATGAAAGCTTTTTCATTCGTTTCATCGTAAAACAAATCCTCATCAATCACATTGGAAGCCTCATCTACTAAAAAACCTTTATCATAAACCAACTCAGTAAGACTCACTATAGATCGGTTTTTATTTTGGTCTACAATCTTAAGTCGAAAAGGGTAGCCGTTTTTTATTTTCAAACTATCTGTTATGTTTTTTAGCAATTGTGTTTCTTCTCCTGCATCCTCTTCTGCCTCTGTTGGATTTACCACAAAAAATAGTTCAGGTTTTGAATTCAGGTCTTCGAGATAATCATCCGTATTATCGCAGGAAGAAAAGAAAAATCCTGTCACTAATGCAAAAACAAAACTATAAAAAATTCGCTTCATTTATCACTACTTTTTTATGCACTTTTTCTTAAAAAAAGGATCTTTTCTCCTTTTACCATTTAAATAAATGGGCTGCAAATATAATCTTTGCAGGCCCAGCACACACACTCTATTTCAATACCTTTAAAATATGTAAAGCTCCACTCTGTTTTTCAACACCTTTCTTTTCTACCATAATTACTAAAAAGCCTTTCGGAAAAGCAGCAGCATCCACTGTAAAGGCATTATCGCCCTCCTTCAATTCCACAATCTCCTCATGCAATAGGTTATTATGTATAGTATAAACCCTAATTACGGCCTCCCTATCCACTGTAGTTGGCACTTCCAAATTGATGAGGTTTTGCGATATAGGGTTAGGGTAAACCGTCACCGTCATATTTTCCTCATTATAGCCGACCACATCAGAATAGGCAGTCAGGTCTTCCACCTCTTCTACAGCCGTAAACCAGTTTTCATCATCGCTCACCTGGAATTTCTGTGAAAATTCCTCAACACATCCCTTTAAAGTGGCCGTAAGCACTACATCAAATTCGGCATCAGGGCTGTTGTAAACTGCCAAAGGGTCTTTCTCCGTAGAAGTGGTACCATTTCCTAAATCCCAGAAATAAGTATCTGCTTCAACCCTAGCGAAAAACTGCACCACTTCTCCTGCCTGAAGTTGATCTGGCACATCAAGGGTCCCAACAGGTGTGTTGGAAGAAACTGTAAAAAAGCCCTGCTCCGGACTACAGCCCAGCTCATTATAAGCTTCCACATAATACTCCTTTTCCCCATCTACTACAATATGCGCCATACTTCCCTGGGCAATTTCCTCACCGGTATCAGCGGTAAACCACTTATATGTATGGCTGGACGAATAATTACGAAGGTAGAGGGTCATTTCTTCTCCTTGGCAGGATTCCAGATTATCTACTATAGGCTGATCTGCAATTCCAACCACAAAGAATTCCTTCTCTAAGGTAATCACACAATCATTTTCGGTTGTAAAACTATAAGAGATTGGATGAGCACCCAGTTCAAGTGACTGGGGTTCCAAATAACTTCCAGCCACTCCATCACCATCCCATGTACCTCCCTGATAACCATCCAACTCAAAATTCCTTAAGTCTAAAGTTTCACTTTGGCACACCCTACCGATTGGACTAATCGCCACCTCAGGATCTTCATATAAAGTAATATAAATTTCTCCATCAACTGAACAACCAGTTGCTGAGGATTTAACCGTATAAGTAACTGTTACACTTTCTATTGAGGCCGGTACCAAGGCGGGATTAAAATTGGTTCCATTTACAATATAATCCCCACTAAACTCCCCACCAGGAATATTCACCCTGCTTAGTAAGTTAAATTCGACACCACTTCTACAAAGGAAAACATTAGGATCATCAATATTTAGATCAGGGAGTTCTTTTGCTGTCACTGTGATTTTTGTTTCTTCAGATGAAACACAACCCAATGCACTTACAGCTCTTACATAAATTTCGTTAATTCCCACCTCTAATGGTATATTTACTTTTGCAGCTGTAAGTCCGTCAAATACTTCCATTTCTCCATCAGCATTTTTCCTATACCACATGTAAGAGTCGGCGAGCCCATCCTGGGAAAAGGCTATTATTTCTTGATCACCGGGACCACATCGACCAAGTAAGGCCTCGTTGACTATGGCAGGTGACATAGGACCATCAACAACCGTAACATTAGTAGTAATTGTTTGCTCACAACTATTTCCATCTGTAAAAGTATAAGACAAAGTATGTTCTCCAACCGTAGCTTGAGATGGGTCAAACTGAAAACCATCATCAATACTTCCTGACACTCCTAAACCACTCCATGCCAAAGTTTCCAAACCCAATCCCGCTGGCACAAAACCTTCCAGCGCAATAGGCCCTCCATTATAACATTGGTCATCTATTGGTAGTAAAGAAACTTGAGGTAAGGTGCGGATAGTGAAATCCAACTGTTCAATTGTAGTACAAACTCCTGTTTTAGCATTAAGAATCTTAATATAATGTTCTTGAGGTGGGTTTACTTCATCCCATTTCCAAATAACGATTAATTCACCACCATTTCGGGAATCTAATTCCCCTCCCTCTACATGCACATCAAAGTCATCGAAAACTGCATAATTTTCAATGTAATAGGTTTGTGTCAAGTCATTTACACAAACATCCGTCTTGGTATCAATGCTAAAAACAGGCTGTACCGGATCTTTAACCTCCAGAATTTTCATCACATTTTCAGTACAAGCCCCCTTTACAATGTGAAATTGAATCTCCACGGTAGTTTTATTTCCATCTAAACCGGAAACATCTAAATAATAACTTCCATCTTCCCTTTCCTTTACAAAATCCCCTGAAAAAGTGGCCAAATGAGCATCCTCACCAGATAACAGTTGGGCCAAATCAAATTCCTGGTTTCGGCAAACATTTTGTGCCGTATACCCATATTTTATTTCAGGAGTAACAGTAACTTCAATATCCACTTTTTCAGAAGGACAGTTACCGACACCTACTGCTTCTACTGAAATAACCGCATCTGCGTTGAAAGGTATTGTTATACTCCCCAATTGGGTACTAGAAATAAGCTCGTAATTATTTTCCCCTAATTTATTATACCAATTGTATGATTCTACGTCAGATGGTTTCTCTCCTTCTATACTTAAAGTTAAAGCTCCTTCTCCACAAAGCGCATAGCTTGTCGATACATTTGGGGGGGCCACAGGAGAGGTTATTGGGATATCCACAGTAATGTCATCTGTACAACCGTTCTCGTCTGTAACTGTGA
>NZ_SMMB01000906.1 GCF_009711365.1 Xanthovirga aplysinae
AAAAAAACGAAGGTCCCTTAATTCATCATCCTACTTTTAACAACTTAATTACCTTACTTGCATTGAAATCAACTAATCTATTTAATGAGATCTGCTGCACTCCTAATATTTATTTTTTCGTTTTTTATAAACTGTTTTACTTTAAATCCCCTTCACTCCAACAATACTAAAATCCTATTGAAGATGAAAAGTTTGAACAAATAATCTTTCCAAATTAAAGTGGACATTTTTTCAAATTAAATTTTTGGATATGGTATTAAGAAAAAAACCGCACCTTTATAAGAGCGGTTTTTTCAATTCAAACCTACTAATTATTGCGTTTAAGTTAATTATTTCCACGTTTCAGTCCAATTTGCTTAGGGATTTTGTTCCATTAATTCATTGGCATTAAGTTCATCTATAGGAATTATAAACTGCCACTCATCACCTCCGGCCTCAACAAACATTGTAAGAATAGTTGATTCATTATGATTTGTACCATTTCGATCAAGATCCGCATTCAAACGTTTCAAATCAACAAATCTAAAGCCCTCACCCCATAATTCCCATCTTCTTTGCAGAAGAATTTCATCAATCAGAGCCTGTCCAGTGTTTCCTGAGGGCACATAATTGTCATCTCTTGCCAATGCCAATTCAGTTAGAACTTCCTGAGCGCCTGCAAAATCATCTAACCTCCCTTTAGCCTCTGCTTCTATCAAATACATCTCAGCTGCTCGCATAAATACGACATCTCCTCTACTATCACCTGTGTTATAAGCTAAGAATTTTTGAGATGTATATGGAAACTTTTGATGCGTTGACAAAAGTGTAACATCCGGATGTTCACCGTCTGGTGAAAATAGAGTTTTACGAATATCAGTCTCTGGAATTAAATCATAGAGCTTACTATTGATAGATTTTGGACTAGTTCTAATGTTAGTTGAGGAGAAATTACGAGACATCCAGGCCATCCAATTAAGATAGGTATCCTGTTGTTCAGCATTAAGATGAGCCCCCCACATCCATTCACCGACATTATAATCATTAAACCCAGAAGCGTAAGTCTCCTGATCCATCAAAGGGAAACCCGCCCTTGCCTTAGCAGCCATGTCTGCTGCAACGGTATAATTCCCTTGAACCAAGGCTACCCGGGCTTTTAATCCCTGGACTACAGCTTTGTTAAAATGAGATTTATTAGTCCTTTTCTCAGTCAACAATGAAATGGCCTGATCCAAATCGGCATTAATCTGGGCATAAACATCTTCTACGGAAGATCGAGCTTTTCCTTCTTGGGTTACTTCCAGCATCAATGGAATCCCTGGTTGTGAGTTCAAACCTCCTGCATTATATCTCTTTCCAAACATTTGCACTAAATTAAAATGAGCCAATGCTCTATAAGCATAAGCTTGTCCCAGAACTAAATTCCTTTCATCTTCTATACCCTCTGCGACTTCAGCTCCTTCGATAATTCTATTTGCATGGTTAATAAGTTTATAAAAGAAACGCCAATGATGGGCCACATAACCACTAATATCCGTTCTATGATCAATCCATCGAGCAGCACCAAACCAATAACCACTATTACCATTTAAAACCATATCGTCAGCCAGTGCCTCATTATAGACATGCCATGTTCCCAAACCTCCATAACCCTGGCCCCCATCACGGCTGTATAACATCCGGTGCATACCATTTACTATTGTGAGTAAGTTACTGGTAGTTGAGACAGCATCATCCGCGTTAACCGCATCCGTAGGTAATTCGTCCAAATAATCCTCCCCACAAGAGATAAAAGAAAAACTCATGGTAAGGAGTAATAAAAACCCAGTTAAATTTCTTTTCATCCTATTTAATGTTATCATTTTATTCATTTTTTAAAACGTTACATTTAGACCTACACTCATTACCCGTGAAGGAGTCATTTCATTACCGGTTGTCCCGCCAAGGTACTGAGTTCCCCAAAGGCCATTACGAGCATTTAGTAAAAATACATTTTCCACATTTCCATAAATCCTTACACTTTCTAAACCAGTTCTGCTTATCAGCTTACTTGGTAAGTCATAGGCCAAACTAATTTGTCGTAGATGCAGGAAATCTGAACTAGTCAACCAACGGTCTGTATAGGTACGGACAAAGTTGCTAGCTTGGCTGTAGTCGAGTCTTGGAACATCAGTTACATCACCAGGCTTTTGCCAACGGTTAAGTATATCCGTGTGTAATGCAGTTCCTGCAGTTCCAGGGTGCATTAAACCCGTATAGTTCCAATCAAGCAATTGGCCACCAAGCTGATAAGTAAAGAACAATCCCAGACTTAACCCTTTATAAGTGAAAGTATGGGTAAAGCTACCAAATACATCTGGAAGTGCTGACCCGGCATCGTAATATTGAGCATAATTAGGATTCGTTGTTACATACGTTCCATCGGCCATCACTCGTACATCTCTATGCTCCTTATCTGCCTCTGAATCCAAAACATAAAGAGCAGCTCCATCATCAGGGTCTACCCCATACCATTTTCTTATGTAAAAGTTATAAATATCACCTCCCACAAACAATCTTTTTTCATCATCAATAATTTCTTCCTGCGGTAGCTCTTTTATTTTATTCTTAAGTGTAGAGGCATTCAAGTCCAACTGCCAAATGAAGTCCTTTCTTCTAATAATTTCTCCTGATAAAGTTATTTCTAATCCACTATTGGCCATTGTACCAACATTAGCATCAATACCACTCAAACCAGTTGATTCGGGTAAAGGCACATAGAAAAGCAAATCAGCAGTTTCTCTATTGTAGTATTCAACGGTACCGGAAATACGATAATCAAATAAGCCAAACTCAAGACCTATATCTGTCTGGTTATTGGACTCCCAAGCTAGGTCTGGAGCAGCCACCTGATCCAGCCATATCCCAGGTTCGCCCTGGTTATTTTTACCCAATTCAAACAAGGGCTGACTAGCATAAAAACCTAATGCAGTAGTATTTAGATGAGAATCATTACCGACCTGACCGTAAGAAGCCCTAAGTTTTAACATATCAGCCCAAGTAGGCAAGTTAAATTCTTTATCTAACCTCCAGGCACCTCCTACAGACCAAAAATTTCCCCAGCGTGATTTTTTACTAAATCTTGATGATCCATCTCTACGAAAGGAAGCAGAAAGGAAATATTTTTCATCAAAATCATAGCTTCCACGAAAAAAATACCCTTCTGTTGTATATCGAGATTGGGCCGATTCAGCCCCCCCCGGAACCGCAAAATTTATCAATTCAATATTCCCATCAGTAATTTGTTTTGTTCGATCGGCCTCAAGATAATTATACTGGTAGTCAAAATTCTCATGACCAATCAGTGCGGATATATTGTGCTTCCCAATTGTTTTGGAGTAATTGAGCAATTGATTGAAAGTTTTAGTAGTACGATAAGATGCAAATCGGTAAGAAAAGCCATTAGGAGCACCATCCCCTACAATTTTGTTCCAAAATAACTCATTGTAATAATTTCGCTTTTCAAGTCCGGCATTTAAGGTAAACTTAAAATCCTTTAAAAAGGTAAAATCCATGTATGCTCTGGAATTCAAAGAAAGATTAATATCATTATCGGTATTCAACAGACTTTCATATATCGGATGTCTTCCTCTGTTATATAGCCTGTTATCTCCCAAATCGTATTGCTTTTCATCATTTTCATCCAAATCGTAACTTCCATCTTCCTTATGCAAATAAACTGGGTAAATAGGAGCCGTAAACCTTGCAGAACGAATCGAGTTTTGATAACTGCTACTACCTCCATCCGGAGTCTGATTTCCATTCGAAGAAGCTGCGGATAGATTCACCCCGGTCTTAAACCATTTTTGTGGTTGAAAATTCACCCTAGTCCTCCCTGAAATTCGCTCAAAATTGGATCTCTTAAGCCATCCTTTTTCATTTACATACCCTAATGAGACAAAATAATCTGATTTTTCATTTCCACCTTCAAAAGAAACATCAAAGTTAGTTCTTGCCCCATTCCTCATTAAAGGCTCTGCCCAATCCAAATCCTCGTATATCAAACTAGCTCCTGGATTTAGTTTTCCATCGGTACCCACAATTTGATCGTTTGGAACATCATAAGGGTTAGTACCGCCTACAAAATCATATGCCTCTTCTGATGCCTCCTGATTTGCAATTTCAAATGATTTACCTTGACCGTAAACCTTACGATTTCTAAGAGATTCCCACATCAACTCATAATATGTTCCGGCATCAACCCGATCATACTCCGGTATAAACCTTGAAGATGCACCTTGACTAAAATTAACACTAACCTTTGATTTTCCTTTACTACCAGTTTTAGTAGTAATTAAAACAACTCCATTTGCCGCTTTACTTCCATAGATAGCCGTGGAAGCAGCATCCTTCAAAATACTAAAGCTTTCAATATCATTAGCATTAAGACTAGCAAGGGTTCCTGTAAAGATCATCCCATCTACCACGTACAAGGGTACATTCGATCCGTTGATTGATCCAATACCTCTAATTCTAATGGCAGCACTTTCCCCCGGCTGGCCACTTGCAGGTGCAAACTGAACCCCGGCAGCTCCTTCAAGTGCCGAAGTAACATTGGTAAGCGCCCTATTCTCAAGGGACTCTGCGTTAATTTGCACTGAAGAGCCTGTTAAAGACCCCTTCTTGGCAGTACCATAACCAACTACGACTACTTCCTCAAGTAATTGATCATCTGGCGCCATTGAAACATTAATCACAGATTTTCCGTCAACAGAAACTTCTTGGGATTCCAGTCCTACAAATGAGAACACCAAAACACTTCCCTGAGAGGGGGCTTCCAAGCTGAATTTTCCGTCCAAATCGGTTTGAACTCCCACTGTGGTTCCTTTCAAAAGAACATTAACACCAGGTAAACCCAAACCATCCTCTTCAGAAGTAACAGTACCACTGACGGTTAAGGATTGTGCCATTGCCTGTTGCCATCCAAGGGCAGTCAACATGAACACTAGTAAAAGTAACTTTCTAATCATAGCAAAAGGATTAAAAATTAAACAAAAATTGATAATCAAGAAGATTTTTTTATTGAAAGAAAATAATTCATTTCATAAATAACTATATAACTAACAAAGTAAATTCAGACAAAAATATTAAGTTTGAACACTTAATTGAAAGCAAAAAACTTGACTTATTATTGTTGTATAATCTAATGTTTAATATAACTTATCTATGAAATACAATTTCTAATTAATTGATTTATATTATTTTAATTTTCTAATTTTTACTATTCCTTAAAA
>NZ_SMMB01000817.1 GCF_009711365.1 Xanthovirga aplysinae
GCCCTATTTATTCTGTTTGGAGCAGGTACACTAACTGTAAGGGCACAAGACCCCCAGTTTTCGCAGTTTTATGCGGCTCCACTCTACTTGAATCCTGCTTTCACTGGAACGGCAGAGGCCCATAGGATTATTACTAATTTTAGGAACCAATGGCCTCAATTGCCGCAGGCTTTCAATACTTACTCTCTTTCCTACGATTACAACCTGCAAAAACTTAGAAGTGGAATTGGCCTGCTTCTAGTCACAGATCGAGCGGGTTCTGCCAATCTCAATGATACCCAACTTAGTTTTTCCTATTCTTACCGCATACAAATCAATAAAACGATTGTGGTATCCTCTGGTTTACAGTTTACTTATGGCAACCGTTTCCTTGATGTTAATAAACTTTTTTTTGGCGATCAAATTTCTGGAGGATCCTCTGTTCCTATTTCTATCGATCCCTCTATACAGGATATTAATAGTACCCAATTCTTTGATTTTTCCTCAGGATTAGTCGTTTATAGTAAGGTTTTCTGGGGAGGTTTCTCCATCTATCATATGAATACTCCTAATTATTCTATGCTCGATATGGTAAATGAAATTAACATGAAAATCTCCATTCATGGAGGAGCCAAAATCCCTTTGATTTATACGCTTCGGAAAGGAGTGAATATTCCTAGCCTTTCACCTACCTTTATCTATAAACAACAGGGGGATTTTAGACAACTAGATATTGGGCTTCAATTTACTTATGAGCCTATAAAGACAGGAGTTTGGTATAGGGGAGTTCCTTTGGTTAAAAACCCTATTGATGCTTATAATCAAGATGCTTTGATTTTTTTGTTTGGGGTTCAGTTTCCAAAGTTTGAAATTACCTATAGTTACGATTTTAATATTTCTCAGTTAGGATCTTCGTCGGGGGGAGCGCATGAAGCTTCTTTGATTTACCGTTTTAAACACCGTAAGTCCAACAGGAAGAAAACCAGACGAAGACAGAAATATATTCCTTGTCCAGCTATGTAAGAAGTGTGTGTCTATATATTGTGTTAAACAGGAAATGGAATTTTTGAGGGCCTGCTCGAGGTGTTTTTGAGTTCGTATCGGCAAACTAAGGAATGAAAAAACAACCAAGACCAGGACTTCAAATGCCATTTGTTACAAAAAGAATATCTTCACCCAAGCCTAACCAGGGATTCAGCTTCTTACTTTAATTCAAAAAAATACTTTATATATCCTAAACGTTATCCCGATTCTTAGGGGTTTTAAGTAGAATAGAATAAATGAAAATTTAAAATAGCTCAAATCACAAGCTATTATTAAGGAAAATTCCGAATTTGTTAGGTGAAAGATGAAACCCAATTTTAATAGAGCCTAATTTACTCTACAAGGCATTGTAATTCCAGCTTCCTCTTTCCTGAATTTTATTATCTGATGATTTAAACCGGGACTATGATTCTTTTCAGCCGAAACCTGCTGCTTTTATTTCACCATTTTTTGTCAAAAAAGTTTTTGGATTTCAAACCTATTGGCTGTGGTTTTAGGAGGCTGTCCTGGCTTTTTCTATTCGGGATTTTTCTTTTTGTTAATGGTGCATTTTCTCAAAACCAAGGGGGAGATATTGCGGAAATTTTAGAATCAGTTGAAAAACTTCATGGGAATGAACTTGTGGTAGTGGATCCCGGATCTTTAGAAATTGATCGACAGGTCCTTGAAAGTGGTATTCACTCCATTATTAGAGAGGCACTGGATTCAACAGCATTTCCGGGATGTCAAATTTTATTGGCCAAAGATGGTAAAATCTTCTATGAGCAATCTTTTGGCTATCACACCTATGACCATCAGGTTGAAGTAAAAAATTCAGACCTCTACGACTTGGCTTCCATTACCAAGACCACTGCCGCTACCCTTGCCCTTATGAAACTTTATGAAAATGGAGACTTTGATCCAGATCTTTTAATGGGCACCTATTTTCCCAATCTCGCCAGGTCAAATAAGAAAAAATTAATCATGAGAGAGGTGCTTGCTCATCAGGGAAGGTTAAAGTCCTGGATTCCCTATTGGTCAGAATCTAAGAGAAAAAATGGGAAATACAAAGCACGAACGGTTTCCTCCGACTCTTCGGCAAATTATCCTTTTAAACTTTCCGAATCAGGGTTGTATATGCACAAAAACTTTATTGAAAGGAAGCTTTATAAGATAATTAAGAGGTCGAAATTATTGAAGAAAAAAGAGTATGTATATTCTGGTTTATCGTTTTACCTTTATCCTGATTTAATTCAGAGAATTACAGGAAAACCTTTCGATGAGTTTCTCCAGGAAGAGTTTTACCAGCCTTTGGGAGCGAAAACCATGGGCTTTAATGCAGGGAAATACTTCCCCTTGGAAAGAATTGTTCCCACGGAGGTTGATACATTTTTTCGAATGCAAACCTTACAAGGAGTGGTGCATGATGAAGGCGCTGCAATGATGAAAGGGATATCTGGAAATGCAGGTTTATTTTCTAATGCCAGGGACCTCGCTAAGGTCTATCAAATGCTTCTAAATGGTGGAGTTTATGAGGGGCGTCAATACCTTAAAGCTTCCACTATTAAGGAGTTTACCAAATGTCAATACCCTGAAGATGGTAACCGCAGGGGAATGGGTTTCGATAAGCCTTTATTGGTCTATGATGAAGCCAAAAGTAGTGTGGCAAAACAAGCCAGTCCTCAGAGCTTCGGACATTCGGGTTACACTGGAACTTTGGTTTGGGCTGACCCTGCCAATGGTTTACTTTTTATATTTTTATCTAACAGGGTGCATCCAACTCGAAATAATCGAAAAATTTACACCCTTAATGTTCGGCCTCGAATTCATAATTTGGTATATGACCTATTGGAGCAAGCCCAGGTTAATAGCCAGGAATAGGAAAAAAAGATACATTTAGGTTTTTTCAGACAATACTTTTTGTATTGCCTGAAAGCTTGAAATCTGTAGGATTTTTTGTTGCTTAAATGATAGGAATAAAAGCAATACAAAAGGAGTCCGGAACTATTAGTTTTGGACTCCTTGCGTTCAATATTTATTGCCTCAAAAGGGATTGTTCAATGGCCGTATCCCTATACATTCGAAAATCATTGATTTTATCTCCTTTGAAAGTACACTCACAGGCAAAATCTATATTCCCTGTCTTATGGGTCTCTTTAGATTCTAATTCCGTAGAGCCAAAACTAATCACCTTGTTTCCTTCTACTACAAACTCCTCCTTAAATCTTACATCCTTTAATTTAAAAAGGTTGAAAAATTTATTGATATGCTTTTTAACTTCTTTTGGACTGCGATACTCTCCTTGCTGTCCTGTTTGTTGGGTAGTGGGACTTCCCTTGGGTTCATGCCACCTGACATTTGCATCTAAATGACTATTAAAATGCTCAATATCCTCTCTTTTTGCATCATCAAACAGCTCATGATAGACCGATAACATCTCTTGTTCACTCATAACTTGCGAATTTTCTGGTTAAAAAATAAATTACTGTTAGTCAGTTATTAAAAATTTTGATGAAAGTTCTTCGCACTTCTCATTCCTGCTATAATTCCTTGCTTTTTCAACAATAACAGGAGACATTTCATCCAATGTTTAAAGGGATTTTTTGCGGTTATTTCTGGAAGAATAAGTGAAATGCTATAAGTATTAGGACTTTTAGGTTCGCTAAAAAATATGTACTTCATTTGATATTGCAAATACCGTACGGTATATTTGAGGAATGGTAAGATCAGAAAAAACTCGGCAATTCATCATTGAAAAAACGGCAACTATCTTTAATAAGAAAGGGTATATCGGGACATACCTATCAGATTTAACAAATGCTACAGGACTTACAAAAGGTAGTATTTATGGGAATTTTAAGGATAAAAATGAAGTAGCGGTTGAGGCTTTCAGATACAACTATAAGCAATTAACCAAAGATATTGCCCTTAAACTTGAGCAGGTTGACCGTTCGGATGAACAACTTTTGGTCTTTTTGGATTTTTATAAAAGAGAATACCGAAAAGTATTTGAGAATGGTGGATGTGCCATACTTAATACGGCCGTTGATGCAGATGATGGAAATGAACTATTAAAAGAGGAGGTAGTGAAGGCACTACAAAGTTGGAGAAAAACGATTGAGGAAATTGTTGAGGAGGGAATTAAGAAATCCGAATTGAAAATAAATAATACTGCTGACTTTGTTATAAAAATGATTGCCATGATTGAGGGAAGTATAATGTTAGCGAAGGTTCTGAATGAGCCTCAGATATTGGTTAAAAATATGACCCTTTTAGAAGAGGAAATAAAGGAA
>NZ_SMMB01001255.1 GCF_009711365.1 Xanthovirga aplysinae
CTTAGAAATAAGTATTTATCAAACTTTGATTTCTACATCAACTCCACTTGGTAACTCAAGTTTCATCAAAGCATCAACCGTCTTTGCACTGTTAGAATAAATATCTACCAACCTTTTATAAGTACAAAGCTGGAATTGCTCTCTTGACTTTTTGTTCACGTGAGGTGATCTCAAAACAGTGAACTTTTCTTTTTCAGTTGGCAATGGAATTGGTCCACTTACAACAGCGCCAGTAGACTTAACGGCTCTCACAATCTTCTCGGAAGACTTATCTACGAGGTTATGATCGTAAGATTTTAATTTTATTCTTATTTTCTGATTCATATCCTTAATTAGTTTTTATCTCCCTTCACCTTAGCAATTACTTCTTCAGCAATATTGTTAGGCACTGGATCGTAGTGAGAGAAAGTTAAAGATGCTGATGCACGACCTGATGAAATGGTACGTAAGTCAGTCACATAACCGAACAATTCTGATAAAGGCACGTCAGCTTTGATTACCTGAGCACCACCTTTAGTATCCATACCTTTCATGATACCACGACGCTTGTTCAAGTCACCCGTTACAGGACCAGTGTACTCATCAGGAGTAACTACTTCAACAGCCATGATTGGTTCTAGTAATCTAGGACCGGCTTGTTTTGCAGCCTCTTTAAATCCTAATCGTGCAGCCAACTCAAATGAAAGCGCATCGGAGTCAACATCGTGGAATGAACCGTGGAATAATCGAACTTTCATACCATCGATAGGGTATCCTGCTAATGGACCATTGTTCATAGCTGCAGCAAAACCTTTTTCGATAGATGGAATGAATTCTTTAGGAATCACACCACCCACAATTCCGTTTACAAACTCTAGACCTGGTTTGTCGTCCTCTCTAGGAGAAAGTTCGAATACGATATCGGCAAATTTACCTTTACCACCAGTCTGCTTTTTGTAAACCTCTTTATGCTCAACCAACTTGGTAATATCTTCACGGTAAGCCACCTGAGGAGCACCCTGGTTAACTTCTACCTTGAATTCTCTTTTCAGACGGTCCATGATGATCTCTAAGTGGAGCTCTCCCATACCACGAAGAATAGTCTGCCCTGTTTCTTCATCGGTATTTACCCGCAATGTTGGATCTTCTTCAACCAACTTAGCGATAGCCACACCTAATTTATCTACATCGGCCTGAGTTTTTGGCTCAATTGCGTAACCAATTACAGGCTCAGGGAAGTCCATTGATTCCAAAATCACTGGTTTTCCTTGTTCTACTAATGTATCACCTGTTTTAATATCTTTGAAACCAACACCAGCACAGATATCTCCAGCTTCAACTTTGTTCAAAGGATTTTGCTTATTGGCATGCATTTGAAGTAATCGGGAAATCCTTTCTTTCTTACCTGTTCTCATGTTATGAATATAAGAACCGGCATCCAAGGTACCAGAATAAACTCTCATGAAAGCCAAGCGACCTACAAATGGGTCAGTAGCAATCTTAAATGCTAAAGCTGAGAAAGGCTGATCATTATTAGCCTCACGCTTTTCATTTTCACCTGTATCAGGATTTTCTCCCTCTACAGCAGGTAAATCCAAAGGAGACGGTAAGTAAGAACATACCGCATCTAATAATGCCTGAACTCCTTTATTTTTAAATGCAGAACCACAAAGTACAGGAGAGAATGACATATCAATAACTGCTTCACGAATAGCAGCCATCATTTCCTCTTTGGTAATTGAATCAGGATCTTCAAAGAATTTTTCCAAAAGTGCCTCATCATATTCAGCAACACTTTCTACCAGATTTTGTCTCCATTCGTCAACGGTATCCTGAAGATCAGCTGGAATATCAATTACTTTGAAGGTCATTCCTTTGTCTTCCTCGTTCCAAACGATCGCCTGGTTGGTAATCAAATCAACTACCCCTTCGAACTCATCTTCGGCACCAATAGGAATTTGCAAAGGAACAGGATTTGCTCCTAATTTTTCTTTAATTTCATTTACGGCATTGAAGAAATCAGCACCCGCTCTATCCATTTTGTTTACAAAACAGATTCTAGGCACTTTATACTTATCTGCCTGTCTCCATACAGTTTCAGACTGCGGCTCTACACCAGATACCGCACAGAACAATGCTACTGCACCGTCCAAAACTCTTAAGGAACGCTCTACCTCAACGGTAAAATCAACGTGACCCGGAGTATCAATAATGTTAACCTTATAATTTTCAGTACCATCTACAGGCTGTCCCTGACTGGTTGGATATTTCCAAAATGTAGTAGTAGCCGCAGAAGTAATTGTAATACCTCTTTCTTGCTCCTGCTCCATCCAGTCCATGGTAGCTCCACCTTCGTGCACCTCACCAATTTTATGACTTAGGCCTGTGTAGTAAAGAATCCGTTCAGTAGTAGTGGTTTTACCAGCATCAATGTGCGCCATGATACCGATATTCCTTAAATAATTTAAGTTCTTAATCTTAGCCATTTTCTTAATTAAAATCTAAAGTGTGAAAACGCCTTATTCGCTTCCGCCATTCTGTGAGTATCGTCCTTCTTCTTAATCGCAGCACCTTCGCCTTTAGAAGCAGCAATAATTTCACCAGCAAGTCTTTCTTTCATGGTTTTTTCACCTCTAAGCCTTGCATAACGGATCATCCATTTAATACCCAGGGAAGTCTTACGCTCTGGACGAACCTCCATAGGTACTTGAAATGTAGCCCCACCAACTCTTCTACTTTTTACTTCAACAGCAGGCATGATGTTATTCAATGCCTTTTTCCAAGTCTCAAGACCATTCTCACTTGTTCTTTTTTCTACTAACTCTACGGCATCATAGAAAATAGAATAAGCAATACTCTTCTTACCGTCAACCATCAGGTAGTTCACAAACTTTGTCACCAAAGTATCGCTGAACTTCGGATCAGGAAGAATATATCTCTTCTTTGGTTTAGCTTTTCTCATTTTTAATTATAAGATTAAATAAATTTTTATTTCTTAGGTCGTTTTGCACCATATTTTGACCTACGCTGTGTTCTACCGTTTACACCTGCGGTATCTAATGCACCTCTAACGATGTGGTAACGAACACCTGGTAAATCTTTTACTCTCCCTCCACGAATTAAAACGATTGAGTGCTCTTGTAGATTGTGGCCCTCACCTGGGATGTAAGCGTTAACTTCTTTACCATTGGTCAACCTTACCCTGGCAACTTTTCTCATTGCCGAGTTAGGCTTCTTAGGTGTAGTGGTGTACACCCGGGTACAAACCCCTCTCCTTTGCGGGCAAGAATCCAATGCTGGAGATTTTGACTTTGAAGTCAAAACTTTTCTACCCTTTCTTACTAATTGTTGTATAGTAGGCATTTAAAATGAATTAAAGATTTCAATTGATACCGTTCCTTTTTCGGACTGCAAAAGTAAATAAATAGATAAATTATACAAAATTAATGAGTTATAATTTTGTTAACCTTCTATTTTAGGCCTCTCCGACCGTTCCACCAAAGTTCATAGGGAATTTAGGAGCACCAGCAGCTTCCTTGATAGGACCGTGGGTTTCCTCAAATTTGCGGATATTGTCACTCAACGCTTGAAGCAAGCGTTTGGCATGCTCGGGTGTTACAATCACCCGAGCTTTAACCTTAGCTTTTGGAGCACCCGGCATTAAGCGGATGAAATCCAAAACAAATTCGCTATTAGAATGCGCAACCATGGCCAAATTGGAGTAAACCCCTTCGGCAATCTCCTCCGTCAGTTCTATATTGATCTGATTGGGATTCTTTTTGGCCTTTGGATCTTGGTTATCTGCCATTATAAAAATTAATTTTGCAATTCTTTTTGCTTCTTATGCTCCTCCTTAGAAGCTAGAATTTTCTCGTAATCCTCTTTGGAAGAAACAATGAGATCATTGTAGTCTCTCATACCGGTACCGGCAGGAATTAAGTGACCCACAATCACATTTTCTTTCAATCCAAGTAATTTATCCTGCTTTCCTCGGATAGAAGCTTCACTCAACACTTTGGTAGTTTCCTGGAAGGATGCTGCAGAAATAAAGCTTTCTGTACCCAAAGATGATTGTGTAATACCCTGTAAAGTAGGTCTAGAAACTGCTGCCTGAGCATCTCTTACCTTTACCAATTTCATATCTCTACGCTTCAGACTTGAGTTTTCATCTCTTAATCTTCTGGCAGAAATGATTTGTCCTGGTTTAAGGTTTTCAGAATCTCCAGCTTCAACCACTACTTTTTTATCTAGAATCTGATCATTTTCTTCTCTGAACATGAACTTGTCCACGATCTGATTCGGCAAGAAAGAAGTGTCACCAGCATCTAATATCTGTACCTTCTGCATCATCTGTCTTACGATACATTCGATGTGTTTGTCATTAATTTTCACACCTTGCAGACGATATACTTCCTGAATCTCATTTACCAAGTATTCCTGAACTGCCGTAGGTCCTTTAATGGAAAGGATATCAGCTGGAGTAATGGCACCATCAGACAATGGATAACCTGCACGTACGAAGTCATTATCCTGAACCAAAATGTGTTTCGATAAAGAAACCATGTAACGTTTCTTAACTCCATCCTTGGACTCAATAAAGATTTCACGGTTACCCCTCTTAATTCCGCCGTAAGTAACGATACCGTCAATTTCACTTACCACAGCAGGGTTAGATGGGTTACGTGCCTCAAAGAGCTCAGTCACCCTTGGAAGACCCCCGGTAATATCTCGGGATTTACCCATAGTACGAGGAATCTTTGCCAAAACAGTACCAGCGATAACTTTTCCTCCCAAATCAACAGATAAGTGAGCTCCTACTGGTATGTTGTAAGACTTAATCACTTCCCCATCACTATCTAACACAGTAAGCGCTGGGTTTTTAGTTTTATCTTTGGTTTCGATGATTACTTTTTCACGGTGTCCGGTTTGCTCATCAGACTCCTCTTTATATGTAATGCCCTCTTCAATGGAATCATAACCTAATACTCCATCAAATTCAGACATAATCACCGCATTATAAGGATCCCAGAAACAAAGTTGATCTCCTTTTTCAACAGTATCTCCATCTTTCACCTGAAGATAAGCACCATAAGGTACATGGTTAGTTATTAATACCTGCTTGGTTTTAGGATCAATGATTCTGATCTCACCTGAACGGCCCATAACCACCTTAACCTTTTCTCCTTCTTCATTAGTTGTTGCTAATGCGCGAAGCTCTTCGGTTTCGATGATACCACCAAACTTAGCCTTAATAGTGGCCTCAACGGCAATATTTGATGCTGTACCCCCAACGTGGAATGTTCGAAGCGTCAACTGCGTTCCTGGCTCACCAATGGATTGAGCTGCAATAACTCCCACTGATTCACCTTTTTGAACCATCTTGTTGGAAGCTAGGTTTCGTCCATAACATTTAGAACAAACTCCCTGTTTTGCTTCACAAGTCAATACAGAACGAATCTCTACTTCCTCAATACTGGTAGCCTCAATCCGATCTGCAATTTCTTCAGTAATTTGATCACCAGAAGCAACAATTAGCTCCTCGGTAAGTGGATCAAATACATCATGAACAGAAACTCGACCAAGGATTCTCTCACTAAGCGGTTCAACAATTTCCTCATTGTCTTTCAGCGCACTTACCACAAGACCTCTTAATGTACCACAATCAGGTTCATTTACTACCACATCTTGAGCAACATCCACCAAACGACGAGTTAGATATCCTGCATCCGCTGTTTTAAGAGCTGTATCGGCAAGACCTTTACGTGCACCGTGAGTAGAGATAAAGTACTCTAATACATCCAAACCTTCTTTAAAGTTGGACAGAATTGGATTTTCAATAATTTCGCCTACAGAACCCTGCAAACTCTTTTGAGGCTTGGCCATTAGCCCCCTCATTCCTCCTAACTGACGAATCTGCTCACGAGAACCCCGTGCACCAGAGTGCATCATCATATAAATGGAGTTAAATCCTTGCTGATCATCCTCCAATTGGGTCATCAGCGTACTTGTCAATTGAGAGTTAATTCGAGTCCAGATATCAATTACCTGGTTATATCTCTCATTATCTGTAATTAGCCCCATGAGGTAGTTATTCCATACGGCATCTACTTCCTCTTTGGCCTTATTAACAAGACCCTCTTTTTCAACAGGTACCTGAACATCACCCAGTCCCATTGAAAGACCACCTTTATAGGCCATTTGGAAACCAAGGTGTTTAATATCATCAAGGAATTGAGCAGTTCTAGCCATACCTGAAATTTTCAGGATTTTGGCGATAATTTGCTGCAACTTCTTTTTGGTCAATAACTCATCCACATACCCAACTTCTTCAGGCACAAATTGATTCACAAGAACACGACCGGCAACGGTTTCTATTACCTTGGTTTCTAATTCCTCGTTCTCGTTTCTAACCTTTGTCCTTACTTTAATATGGGCATGCTTAGAAAGAACCCCCTCGTTAATTGCAATAATCACTTCTTCTGCACTGTAGAAGATTCTTCCTTCACCTTCAATAGGGTGGTCAGGAGTGCTCTTTCTACCCTTGGTTACATAATAAAGACCCAATACCATGTCCTGAGAAGGTACGGTAATTGGAGCACCATTTGCAGGGTTCAAGATATTGTGCGAAGAAAGCATTAACATCGAAGCTTCTAAAACAGCTTCATGACCTAATGGTACGTGAACAGCCATTTGGTCACCGTCAAAGTCCGCGTTAAAGGCCGTACACACCAATGGGTGCAACTGAATCGCTTTACCTTCTATTAATTTTGGCTGGAATGCCTGAATACCTAATCTGTGCAGCGTAGGAGCCCTGTTAAGTAATACAGGGTGTCCTTTCAATACATTCTCAAGGATATCCCATACAACAGGATCTTTACGGTCAACAATTTTCTTAGCAGACTTCACTGTTTTTACAATACCTCTTTCAATCAGTTTTCTGATAATAAAAGGCTTAAACAGCTCTGCTGCCATATTCTTAGGTAACCCACATTCGTGTAGTTTCAATTCAGGCCCCACTACAATTACAGAACGACCTGAATAATCCACCCTTTTACCTAAAAGGTTTTGACGGAATCGTCCTTGCTTACCTTTAAGCATGTCACTCAAAGATTTCAAAGCACGGTTTCCATCAGATCGAACAGCATTTACTTTTCTTGAGTTATCGAAAAGTGAGTCTACTGCTTCCTGAAGCATACGCTTCTCATTTCGAAGAATTACCTCAGGAGCTTTAATATCGATAAGTCTTTTCAGACGGTTATTTCGAATAATTACACGTCTGTAAAGATCATTTAAATCGGAAGTAGCAAAACGACCACCATCTAATGGTACAAGAGGTCTCAATTCCGGTGGAATTACCGGTACCATCTTAATTACCATCCATTCAGGTCGGTTTTCAATTCTTGTATTTGCTTCACGGAAAGCCTCAACTACCTTCAATCGCTTCAAGGCTTCCGCTTTTCTTTGTTGGGAAGAGTCAGTAGCAGCCTGGTGTCTTAATTGATAAGAAAGTTCATCCAGCTGTAACCTTGAAAGTAACATTTCAAGGGCCTCAGCCCCCATTTTTGCAATAAATTTATCCGGATCATCATCATCCAACATTTGATTTTCCCGAGGAAGCTTATCCATGATGTCCAGATACTCATCTTCGGTAAGAAAATCAAGGTAATTAATGCCATCTTCCGCCTTAACACCCGGATTAATTACTGCGTAACGCTCATAATAAATAATCTGATCCAGTTTTTTGGTAGGTAATCCTAACAAATAACCGATTTTATTTGGAAGAGACTTAAAGTACCAAATGTGGGCCACAGGAACTACCAATTCGATGTGTCCCATGCGCTCACGACGAACTTTTTTCTCGGTTACCTCAACCCCACAACGGTCACAGATAATTCCTTTATAGCGAATTCTTTTATATTTCCCACAATGACATTCCCAGTCTTTTACAGGACCGAAAATACGCTCACAGAAAAGACCACCCATTTCAGGTTTATAAGTCCTATAGTTTATAGTCTCAGGTTGCGTAACCTCACCATGAGAACTCTCCAAAATAGATTCAGGAGAGGCCAAACTAATAGTAACTTTAGAAAAGTCGTTGGTTAGTTTTTTATTTTTTCTGAACGCCATAGTAATATTATTTCTTATTGAAAAGAGGCCCCTGAGGGCCTTTATTCCGGTTTAGTGATGATTTTAACCTAAAGTAATTTCAAGAGCCAAACCTCTTAATTCGTGAACCAATACGTTGAATGATTCAGGAATATTTGGTCTGGACATATTCTCTCCTTTTACAATAGATTCGTAAGCTTTCGCTCTACCGATCACATCATCTGACTTAATAGTCAAAATTTCCTGAAGCACATTGGCTGCACCAAATGCTTCAAGCGCCCAAACTTCCATTTCTCCAAAACGCTGACCTCCAAACTGGGCTTTACCACCAAGTGGCTGTTGCGTAATAAGAGAGTAAGGTCCAATTGAACGAGCGTGCATTTTATCATCCACTAAGTGTCCAAGCTTCAGCATATAGGTTACACCTACTGTTACAGGCTGATCGAAGCGTTCTCCGGTAAGTCCATCATAAAGGTAAGATCTACCATAATCAGGAAGTCCGGCTTCTGACAACTCTGAGGCAACTTGTTCCATTGTTGCACCATCAAAGATTGGAGTAGCATATTTACGACCTAATTTCTCACCAGCCCAACCCAATACAGCCTCATAAATCTGACCGAGGTTCATACGGGAAGGTACACCAAGAGGGTTCAAGCAAATATCTACAGGAGTTCCATCTTCCAAGAATGGCATATCTTCCTCACGAACAATTTTGGCTACTACACCTTTGTTACCGTGACGACCGGCCATTTTATCACCCACTTTCAACTTACGCTTCTTAGCTACATAAACTTTAGCCAATTTCACGATACCAGCAGGTAATTCATCTCCAACCTCAAGGGTAAAACGCTCCCTTTTAAATTCACCGGCGATTTCATTTCTGGTTTTATTGTAATTTTTTACCAAGTCTGCAATCAAACGATTTGTATGTTCGTCTTCAACCCAGTTTTCCAGATTTAAATCAGAAATCAAGTTTACTTCTTCCGGCACATTGTAGGTACTTTCGTCCCTGTAAATGTTTTTTGGAGGGAAGATATTGTTGTCAATATTTTGGTGATTAAAGGCTACCCCTTTACTGATAATCTCGTCACCAAACTTATGCTTCACTCCCAGACTAGTTTTACCTTCGAGCAAAGTAACCATTTTACGGATCATTTTTGCTCGAGTAGCTAAAAGCTCTTTGCTGTATCTGGCTTTCAGAGCTTCTACCTCTTTTTTGGCTTTAGCTCTTAAATCTTTATCTTTCTTAGGTCTGGAGAACAATTTAGTTCCAATCACCACCCCTCTAAGTGAAGGAGAGGCTTTCAAAGATGCATCTTTAACATCCCCGGCTTTATCACCGAAAATGGCACGAAGCAACTTCTCTTCAGGAGTAGGGTCAGTTTCTCCCTTAGGAGTGATCTTACCAATAAGGATATCTCCTTCTCTAATTTCTGAACCTTCTCTAATAATACCGTGCTCGTCCAGATTTTTTACGGCTTCCTCGCTCACATTAGGAATTTCTGAAGTAAGCTCTTCTTCACCTCGCTTGGTGTCCCGAACTTCCAATTCATATTCATCAATGTGAATAGAGGTATAAATATCATCTCTTACTACTTTTTCAGAGATTACAATAGCATCCTCAAAGTTATATCCCTGCCAAGGCATGTAGGCCACTTTCAAGTTACGTCCAAGGGCTAATTCTCCCTCATTTGTTGCATAACCCTCACACAATACCTGTTCTTTTGTAACCCGCTGTCCTTGTAATACAATTGGCTTAAGATTAACACAAGTATCTTGGTTTGTTCTCCTGAATTTCACCAAATCATAAGTGATGAGGTCCTCATCAAAGCTTACTTTTCTATGATCATCAGAAAAATCATAACGAAGAACAATCTTTTTGGCATCTACAAATTCTACCACACCATCTTCCTCAGCCACTACCATGGCTCTTGAATCCCGAGCAACTCGAGCTTCAAGTCCTGTTCCCACAATTGGAGCTTGTGGTCTCAACAAAGGAACTGCCTGTCGCTGCATGTTTGATCCCATCAAAGCACGGTTCGCATCATCATGCTCTAAGAACGGAATCAGAGAAGCCGCAACAGAAACGATTTGGTTAGGTGCAATATCCATATAGGATACCTGATCAGGTCCCACTACAGGGAAATCACCTTCAAATCTTGCTTTTACTTTCTCATTAATGAAGTTTCCACTATCAGTTAATGGGGCATTGGCCTGTGCAATATTGTGAGAATCTTCTTCTTCAGCAGTCAGATAGATCACATCACTACCCATATTCACTTTACCTTCTTCCACCCTACGATAAGGCGTTTCGATAAAGCCCATGCTGTTTACTTTAGCATGCACACATAAAGAAGAAATCAAACCAATATTTGGACCTTCCGGAGTTTCAATGGTACAAAGACGTCCATAGTGCGTATAGTGAACGTCACGCACCTCAAAACCAGCTCTTTCTCTTGACAGACCACCTGGACCTAATGCAGACATACGACGTTTGTGCGTAATTTCTGCCAGTGGGTTGGTTTGATCCATAAACTGAGACAGCTGATTGGTACCAAAGAATGAATTAATTACAGAAGAAAGTGTTCTGGCATTAATTAGGTCAACAGGTTTAAAATCCTCGTTGTCCCTTACATTCATTCTTTCTTTAATGGTTCGGGCCATTCTGGCTAAACCGACACCAAATTGGCTATATAATTGTTCCCCTACGGTACGTACTCTACGGTTACTTAAGTGGTCAATATCATCAACAACGGCCTTAGAGTTAATTAAACCGATTAGGTACTTAACAATTCGAATTATATCTTCCTTAGTTAAGACACTTACTTCACCTTCAATTTCAAGGCCAAGTTTTTTATTTATTCTATAGCGCCCAACCTCACCAAGATCGTATCGTTTATCGCTAAAGAATAAACTGTGGATCACCTCACGAGCCGTTTGCTCATCAGGAGCTTCCGTATTTCTTAACTGTCGGTAAATTTGTTCTACTGCTTCTTTCTCTGAGTTAGAGTTATCTTTTTGAAGCGTATTATATATAATAGAGTAGTCTGTAACATTTACATCTTCACGGTGTAAAATAACAGATCCTGCTCCCGAATCCTGGATAATTTCGATATCGTCCTCTGAAAGGATAGAATCCCTTTCCAACAACACTTCATTCCTGTCAATAGAAACTACCTCACCAGTATCTTCATCCACGAAGTCTTCAGTCCAGGTTCGAAGGACCCGAGCAGCAAGCTTTCTACCCACTACTTTTTTCAGTTCATCAGCAGTAGCCTCCACTTCCTCTGACAAACCAAATAAATCAAGAATATCTTTATCAGAACCAAAACCAATTGCCCGTAACAAAGTAGTTACAGGAAATTTCTTTTTACGATCGATATAAGCAAACATCACATTATTGACGTCTGTAGCAAATTCGATCCATGAACCTTTAAAAGGAATAATCCTGGCGGAATAAAGCTTGGTTCCATTGGTGTGTTTACTTTGGGCAAAGAACACCCCTGGGGATCTGTGTAACTGAGAGACCACCACCCGCTCAGCTCCATTAATAACAAAGGAGCCTTTTGCCGTCATATAAGGAATATTTCCTAAGAAAACTTCCTGCTCAATCGTTTCAAAGTCTTCGTTATCTTCATCGTTACAAGATAACCTCAGTTTCGCTTTTAACGGAACAGAATACGTCAATCCTCTATCAATACACTCATCTACCGAATACTTGGGAGGATCCACCATATAGTCAATGAACTCCAACACAAAGTTTTCTCTGGAATCTGAAATTGGGAAATTTTCAGAGAAAACCTTGAAAAGCCCCTCCTGCGTCCTTTTTTCCGCTGCAGTTTCCAACTGGAAAAAATCCTTGAAAGACTGTAATTGCACATCAAGAAAATCTGGATAATCGAGAACTTTCCGAATGGATGAGAAGCTTTTTCTCCTGGATTGAATTGTATTAGCCAAAGCTTTATAATTTTAAATTCTAGAAATCAGTATATAGCAAAAACTACGCGTAGTTACCACAAAATCATGCTACGCTTTTATAGCAAAATATACGTACAAACAGGAAAAGACCTGACGAAAATGCCAGGCCTATCTCAATGGGTAACCATTAAAATAACGGTTATGATGGGTTATTATTTTAATTCTACCTCTGCGCCAACTTCCTCTAAAGATTTCTTAAGACCTTCAGCCTCATCTTTAGCTACACCTTCTTTGATTGTTTTAGGTGCACTGTCAACGATCTCTTTAGCATCTTTCAAACCAACACCAGTTAATTCTTTAACTGCTTTAACAACTTTTAGTTTAGATGCACCTGCTGACTTAAGAACTACGTCGAATTCAGTTTTCTCTTCTGCAGCACCACCTTCAGCAGCACCACCAGCAACCATAACAGGGGCAGCAGCGGCTGCAGGCTCGATACCATATTCTTCCTTAAGGATTTCAGCCAACTCATTAACCTCCTTAACAGTCAAGTTAACCAACTGCTCAGCGAATGCTTTTAAATCTGCCATTTTAACTTCTAATTTAAATTAATTGAATGTAATAAATTAAACCAACACTTTTAAAATTACCGTTCAGACAACGTCTTAACGAGTCCTGCCAGTGTATGCTCGCCACTTTGCAGGGCAGAGATAACATTTTTCGCAGGAGATTGAAGGATACTGATAACCTCTCCAATAAGCTCAGTCTTAGATTTAAGCTTGCTTAGAGTCTCAAGGTTTTCTTCGCCTATGAAGAGATCGGAATCGATGGAAGCGCCCTTCAACACCGGCTTACCTTCTACTGATTTTCTAAAATCTTTTATGATTCGAGCAGGCTCGCTACCAGATTCAGGTGAAAATAAAACACCTGAGAATCCTTTTAAAACGGAATCATTAAATGGAGCGTAGTCTGTATCTAATTTCTCTAATGCCTTTTTTATCAGGGAGTTCTTAACCACGAGGTATTCAATACCTTTTTCGAAGCAAAGGCCTCTAAACTCATTTACCTGGGCTACTGTAAGACCAGATGCATCGGCGATGTAGAAAAAATTGGTGTTTGAAAATTTTTCCGTTAAATTTTCAATTATCTGTGCTTTTTCTTCTCTAGTCATGATTATATACCTGAAATACTGTTTTTATCTATGGAAATACCTGGACTCATGGTACTACTCAAAGACACGGTTTTCACATATGTACCCTTAGCAGCAGCCGGCTTTAATTTCAAGATTGTCTGAATCAAAGCATCAGCATTTTCCTGAATCTTTTCCTGAGAGAAAGATACTTTTCCAATACTAGTATGGATAATACCAAACTTATCAACTTTAAAGTCAATTTTACCTGACTTCACTTCTTTCACTGCTTTTCCCACTTCAAGGGTAACAGTACCAGCTTTTGGGTTAGGCATTAAACCTCTTGGCCCCAAAATTCTACCAATACGACCAATTTTAGCCATTACAGTAGGCATAGTGATGATCACATCAACATCAGTCCAACCACCTTCGATCTTCTTGATAAATTCATCTAGCCCTACATAATCGGCTCCCGCAGCCTTTGCCTCTTCTTCTTTGTCAGGCGTACAAAGCACCAATACTCTTACATCTTTACCTGTACCATGTGGCAAAGCAACCACACCTCTTACCATTTGATCTGCTTTACGCGGGTCAACCCCCAAACGTATGTCAAGATCAACAGAAGCATCAAATTTAGTAAAAGTAATATCTTTCACAAGAGCCGAGGCATCCTGAAGAGAGTACGACTGCTCAGGGTTGTATTTACCTAAAACTTCTTTCTGTTTCTTTGTTAACTTAGCCATTTTTCAAACTTTTAGTTATTCCAGGGAGCAGTTCCTGAAACAGTAACCCCCATACTTCTTGCCGTACCCGCAACTTGCTTCATAGCAGACTCTATCGTAAATGCATTCAAATCAGGCATCTTTGTCTCTGCAATTACCTTAATCTGATCCCATGAAATGGACCCAACCTTATTTCGGTTTGGTTCTGCAGACCCCTTCTTCAACTTAATAGCCTCCAAGATCATTACTGGAGCAGGAGGAGTTTTTACAACAAATTCAAATGATTTATCGGAATAAATCGTAATCAATACCGGTAGTAAAACTCCAGCTTTATCCTGAGTCCTGGCATTAAACTGCTTACAGAACTCCATGATGTTTAGTCCCTTACTACCTAATGCAGGGCCCACAGGAGGGGAAGGATTGGCCGCTCCGCCCTTTATTTGCAATTTCAGATAACCACTAACTTCTTTAGCCATTTTGCTACTCTTGTTTTTCTACTTGCATGTAATTCAACTCAACAGGAGTGTTACGACCGAAAATCTTAACCATAACGTTAAGTTTTTTACGCTCTTCAAAAACCTCCTCAATAGTACCTGTAAAACCACTGAAAGGTCCGTCCATTACTTTTACAGATTCACCGACGATAAACGGTGTTTCGGTCTTCTCTTCGAATTCTTCAACTTCATCAACTCGACCTAAAATCCTATTTATCTCTGATTGGCGCAATGGAACAGGAGTTTTGGAAGCGCCTCCTTCATCGGAACCCAGGAAACCAATAACACCAGGCACGCTATTTATTAAGTGATGAGCTTCGCCATGAGTAAGATCTGCATGGACTATCACATAGCCTGGAAAAAAGTTTCTCTCCCTCACACGTTTTTTACCTTGACGCATCTCATACACCTTTTCCATAGGAATCAACACTTGGGGAATAAACTCCTCAAGTTTGGCCCTTACGATTTCGGTCTCAAGATAGGATTTTACCTTTTTCTCCTGGCCGCTGACAACCCGTACAACATACCACTTAAGTTCACTCATCAAAAAACGTAGTTTCAGGATTTAAAACTGACCGTAGAACCAAGACATTACATTGTCAAAGCCCTGATCGATAACAAAAAGCAATATAGCAAACACCAAACATCCCACTACCACTAAGCCGGAGCTACGTTGCAACTCACTATACGGAGGCCATGAAACTTTTGTCCTCATTTCCTCGATAGATTCTTTAATAAATGTTATCATATGCTATGATGCTTTATACTACCAGAAATTGCACGGGTGGAGAGACTCGAACTCCCAG
>NZ_SMMB01000761.1 GCF_009711365.1 Xanthovirga aplysinae
AGTTTTTATTCTTACAAAAAAATAAAAAAATCAGTGGGTAATATACGGACTTTCGTTAAATGTACCTGAAAGAATATGAGAAAAGGAATATTTTATCTACTTATTTAAAGTTCCTCATTTATTATAAGATCACTTTAGACCTAATTTTCCCACTATTTAAATCCTAGCATCACAAAACAGAGAATTAAGAAAATAGATTTTCCCCAAAAAAAAGAAAGAATATTAATGTTTCGGATATATAGGTTTTATTAAGAGTATATATAAATTTTTTTGGTTCCAAAATAGAGCTTTGAAAAGATGAACAATACGCTTTTTGAGCTCGTAGCTGAAAGCTACAAGGGATAAGAGTAACGAAACAACGTTCTTTCCAGACCTTTAAAATAAAAGAGTACTTGGGAAAGGTACAGCTTTTCTAAAACCATTTGAACCAAAAAGAAAATTTCAAACCTGCTCTAAGGATTTCTATTTAACAAACGATGAACCTCTAACCTCAAATCAGAAACCACCTGATCTTCAAACCAGGGATTTTGCATTAACCAGAATTTGTTACGTGGAGAAGGATGAACCAGAGGAAAAAACTTTGGCCAGTATTCTTTATAAGCTTTAACTGTGCCTGTCAAGGTCTTTTTATTTTCTTTTCCAAGATAAAACTTCTGAGCATAGAGCCCTACCAAAAGGATTAACTCCAAATTAGGCAAAAGCTTAAGAATTTTTTCATGCCAAAGAGGGGCACATTCTTTTCGTGGGGGCAAATCACCAGACTTTCCTTTTCCAGGGTAACAAAATCCAATAGGAACAATAGCGATTTGATTTTCATCATAAAAAGTTTCTTTATCCACATCCATCCATTCTCTTAACTTATCCCCACTGGCATCATTCCAAGGGATACCTGTTTGGTGAACTTTGGTTCCTGGTGCCTGCCCAACTATTAAAATTTTTGCTTGAGAAGAGGCCTTTAAGACTGGATTAACTCCCAAAGGCAGAAACTGTTCACATACTCTACAACTTCTGATCTCTTTCAGGAGTACTGACAACTTTTTATTTGTTTCTGAAATATTTTGCATCATTAAAAAATCCATCCCTACCTTATCTACGGAAATAAAGCCGAGTGGGAAAAAACTTTCTCAAAAACTTACACATGCCATAAACTCATCCTAAATAAAAAAAAAGCAAGGAAAAATTCTGGCTCATTCAACCAGTGATAAACAAAAAAATAAAGGAAGAAAAACAGAAATGGTCAAAAAGCTAAATTTAAAATAAAACTATTTCAGAATATCTTATTTTCTGGAATCAAATTTTTGCTTCCCAATGAGTAAATGCCAGAAAAGAATAAAATCGGAACAAAGGCTCCATAAAGGGTATTGGAAAGTAGCAGGTTTATTTTTTTCAAAAAAGAAATGACCTATCCAGGCAAACCCATATCCACAAAAAGGAATAGTCACAAAAAACCTCCAATCCATAAAATAGAAACTCAAAATCAGCAACACAATCACCCCAAATGTGCCTATAAAGTGGAGGGTTCTACTAACCGGGTGTAGATGTTCTGACAAATAAAACTGATAAAACTCTTTTAAATTAGGGATTCGCTCGGATGCTTCTTTCATTATTGCTATTGAGTTTTTTTAATGATTATATACCGTCTTACCCTATATACAAAAAATCACCCCAAAAGAAAAATTCCGGGGTGATTATCAGTCAATTAGTATTTTGCCATTTCAGGGTCAATTTCGTCCGCCCAAGCCAAAATTCCCCCTTTCAGGTTGTACAAGTTGGTGAATCCAAATTTTTTCTCCAACATTTCAATTGCCTTTTGACTTCTTACTCCACTTCGGCAATGAACTACTACCTTTTTATCAGAAGAAATCCTGTCTACATTTTCTTCCACCTGGGCCAAAGGAATTAACTCTCCACCGATTTCGGCTATTTCGAATTCATGGGGCTCCCGAACGTCCAGCAATTGGAAGTCGGCTTTTTGTCTAATAAGTTCAGACAATTCGGCTACTGTTATTTCTTTCACTGTCTTATCCTGTTTTGGTTTGGTTTTAAGTCCACAAAACTCCTCATAATCCACAAGTCCATTTTGAGTAGGATTTTCTCCACTTAGTGGATTTTCAGGGTTTTTCAATACTTTTAAAGTTCTAGTTTCAAAACTAAGTGCATCAAATAAAAAGAGCCTGCCACTAAGTGGATCCCCAATTCCAGTCAGAACTTTTATTACTTCGTTGGCTTGCAAACTTCCCACAATACCAGGCAGCACTCCAATGACTCCTCCTTCAGCACAACTTGGAACTAAGCCGGGAGGTGGTGGGGAAGGAAAAAGGTCCCTGTAATTTGGGCCCGTTTCCCCTTGCTCGTTGGTATAATTAAATACGGATACTTGTCCTTCAAATCGGAAAATAGAAGCATAAACATTAGGAATTCCCGTCAAAACTGCAGCATCGTTGACCAAATACCGAGTCTGAAAATTATCTGTACCATCTGCAACTAGGTCATAATTCCTAAATATCCCTAACGCATTGTCTTTCGTCAAACGAGTATTATAAGTAGTAATATTGATGTAAGGATTTAGAGCAAGCAACCTTTCCTTAGCAGCTTCCACTTTTGGCCTGCCTACATCCTTAATGCTATATAACACTTGACGTTGCAGATTACTATCATCCACTACATCAAAATCCACAATTCCAATATTTCCTACACCTGCAGCAGTAAGATACAGTAACAATGGACTTCCCAATCCGCCCGTTCCAATAACCAGAACTTTAGCATTTTTCAACTTTCGTTGACCTTCTATATTAAACTCAGGGATAATCAGGTGACGACTATACCGCTCAAGTTCTTCTTTACTTAATTGATTGGCTGGCATTTTATAAAATCTTTATGTTATATCAGAAATTATTTCTTTTTTTAAACAAAGCTTTATTATTGTGCCTCTAATCGTAGAGCACAATAAAATGAATATTTTATTATCTATAGGATTTAGCAATTATTGTTTCAAGCAAATTGCTAATCATTTCTCACTTAATGTAATATTCAACTTAGCATCCACCAGCGATAGCAGGCACTATACTTATTGTAGAGTCTGAATTAACGGGTGTTCTTTCCTTTTCTAAAGCCTGAATGTCATCGTCCTCCACATAAACCTTAATAAAATCCCGAATATTGCCATCTGCTTTTAACAGGTGTTGCTTTATTTCAGGAAATTGAACCGATAAATCATTGAGAGCCCCTCCAACAGATGTACTTTCCAATTCTACAACCGCCTGATTGTCTGTAAATTTTCTTAATGGAGTAGGAATAATAACCTTAGCCATAATTTTTGTAATTTTTATTGATTAAAAAAAATTTTCTAAAGATTCTATTTGGTGACAATTTCAAAGGATCAAAGAATGCCTTCTTTATAAAACATATGATCCTCATTCAACCTCCAAGAGGTTACTTCCTTTAACTTCCTCTTATAAACTGAAGCAATAATGTAAGAGAAAAAGGGAACCGCCTGCTTTAAATCATGAATAGAAGGTTCAGCCGGATGATCAGGATGAGAGTGATAAATACCAAGAAACTGAATGCCATTTTGCAAAGCATATTTCTCAGCTTTCATATAGTCCAAAGCATCAATCTGAAAACGTCTTCTTTGATCGCCTTCCTTTACATTTTTTACAGGAATTGCTTCTTCAATTACCCTTATACTACCATCTTTCCCGAATAAAAAACCACAGCATTCATTAGGAT